>DATNJO010000332.1:0-4560 GCA_035603895.1 Pyrinomonadaceae bacterium | reverse complement strand
AGACCGATCATGTCCTGATAGACGAGGACCTGGCCGCTCACACCGGGACCGGCGCCGATGCCGATCGTTGGAATCTTTAACAGCTTAGTTACTTGTCGAGCAGCTTCGCCAGGTACGCATTCGAGCACCAGCGCGAAACATCCAGCGTTCTCAAGTTCACGCGCCTCTGCCGCAAGAATTTTGACCGCAGCGTTGGTGCGCGCTTGTATCTTCATGCCGCCGAGTCCGTGGAGTGATTGGGGCGTGAGACCGAGATGGCCCATCACCGGCACTCCGGAGTCAACGATGTGCCGGACGATCTCCGCGTGGCCACGAACACCTTCAAGCTTGACCGCCTGAGCACCCGCGCTCATCAAGTCGTGAACCGAATCCATGGCTTCCTTCAATCCTTTGCGGTACGAGAGAAATGGCAAGTCAGCGACGATGAACTTGGCCGGAGCACCCCTGGCGACGGCGGCGGTGTGCAAGACCATCATTGGTGTGGTAGCCGAAAGAGTATTAGAGAACCCATGCATCGTCATGGCCAGACTGTCACCGACGAGGATGCAATCAATGCTCGACTCTGCCACGGCCCGAGCGCTCGAGTAGTCATAGCAAGTGACCATTGAGATCTTGCGTCCTTCGTCCTTCATCTTTTGAAAATCGAACACGTTCATCGCCGAACCAATCCTCTCCCCTGCTAACTCTCGTCAAAATAGATCTTCATCGGTTTCATCAGCCCGATCAGAATCACCGCAATCGCGGCAACAAATGCGATCGCAAGATAGGCATCGGCATACGCCAGTGTGTAGGCTTGTAACCTAACCTGTCCTCCGAGTAATTGAGCGGCGCGTGCTTGCGCCTCTTCGGCGCCAGTCGAAGCGGGAAACAACGCATGCGCGAGGAGCTGAACTCGTTCGGTTGTTAGCCAGTTTCCAGCGTCTACATTCAAGCCAAGCATGTTCGAATGGAATTGTTCGCGCACTGTTATCAACCTTTGCATAAGCGCCGTGCCGGCTTCTCCGCCGAACAGACGAATACAATGGATGAATGAAGCGTAAGTAAGTAAGTTGATAGGACTGGAAAGTGCGCCGCTATCAAAAGCATTCTGCACGAACGACCCAACGAGCGCTGTGAAGGCTACAGCGAGTCCGAGTGCGATAACAATCTGCGAAACCAGGAAATTCCCACCTGACCACGCACTGGTTACTTGAGCGTTGATCAGTGATGCGATCGCCACCACCGTAAATCCCGAAGCAAATACGAGCCTGTTATCAAA
The DNA here is from genome assembly GCA_035603895.1 of Pyrinomonadaceae bacterium. Taxonomy (GTDB): domain Bacteria; phylum Acidobacteriota; class Blastocatellia; order Pyrinomonadales; family Pyrinomonadaceae; genus PSRF01. The sequence goes on along the minus strand of DATNJO010000332.1, from coordinate 3,302 downwards.
CCTGCGCATCAACCGCGCCGCTATGAGTCCGCTGAGTACAAGAAACGGGATCAGCCAGAGCAGCACCCGTCCCGTCTGCTGTGGTCTATAGTTTTGCGTCACAGCCAGCACCGCAGGCAGCAGCAAAGCGATTGCCAGTAAGACGAAGCGAAAGCAAAACAGACAGGCACATATAAGCGCGGTATTCCGGTTAACCAGGAAGATTGGATTCACCATCGGATTCGGCGAGAGCCACCTGCGAATCACAGTCACCAGTAATAAGAATCCCGCAGTCACCAGTAGCCCCACAATCACGCCTGAGTGCAGCCAATTTAAGCGTTCACCTTGATCGAGAGCCGCATAAATCAAACTTAGGCCGAGGCTTGCATAGAGAAAGCCTCGCCAGCTCAATACAGGCTTAGGTCCCGGACGCGGCGGCGGGTTTGGTATCGCGAGATAAATGCAAACCATCATCAGCGGTGTTAAGAAGACACTTTGCCAAAAGATCCAATGCCACGATAAGTGTTCGACATACCAGGCTTCGAGTGATGTCCCAATGCTGGTGGCACCCACGATGTCCATCGAATAAATGCCAATCGCATAGATTACGTAGCGCATCGGCAAAGCACGGAGCGCATAGCTCAACGTCAACGGATAGAACGTGCCCGACGCAAGTCCACTAATCACCTGTAAGCAAAGCATCGCCTGCAAGTTTGGCGACAGCGGCAACAGTAACGAACAGAGAATAAAAATGGTGGCCGAATAAAGCAGGACGCGCCTTGGACCAAGTAAACCGCCGAGGTACACCGAGAATGGACCCATAAACATCAGTGCCATGTTGTAGGAAGTCGGGATCCAACTTGCCTCATCGATTCCCAGACCGAGTGCGCCCCGAAGATCTGGAAGACCAACGCTGATCAGACGGCCATTCAGGGTAACAATGCCGGCGCCGAGGTATACTCCGAGAGTACCAACATAAGAGTTTTGATTGAGCCCACCTATAACGCCCGCAAAACGCGATCGCCAAATTTCAAGCGTTGAATGCAGGTTTGACCTTTGGCCTATTGCTACGCTCATAGTCGAAGCTCAAGCTACGCTCTACCTTTAGACTTTGTATTGATCCTCGCGATCACTGACATGCCCGGGCGAAGCCGGTCGGCTAGATTAGGATTTGGATCGAGCACTATCTTGACCGGAATGCGCTGAACAATCTTCGTGTAGTTCCCAGTTGCGTTGTCCGGCGGTAATAGCGCGAATTGCGAGCCACTGGCAGGCGCTATCTCCTCTACGTGGCCTCGCAACACAACCCCGGGAAACGTGTCTACCGTGATCTCCGCGGTATTTCCTTTAGCGACGTTTGTCAGTTGCGTCTCTTCATAATTTGCCTGCACCCAGATCGTGTTCTCGACAAGAGAGATCACTTGAATTCCCGGTGAGACCAGTTGTCCGATTCTCACCTTTCGTTCGCCGACCATTCCGTCAGTTGGAGCGAGAATTCGAGTGTAGTCGAGATTCGTTTGCGCAACTTTGAGCGCCTCCTGTTTGCCGTTGAGGTCAGCCTGGAGCTGCTGTTCCTGAGCATCCAAGACCGCCCGTTGTTTGATCTGTGCCTCCAGCTCTGCTGATTTACTCGACAATTGCGCACGCGCTTGTTGTTGCTCTGCCTTGCGTAGCGATACTTGAGCGCGCGCTTTGGAGAGCTCCGCGCGCCGGCTGTCAACCAAAGCGTGAGTCTGCGCGACTTCTGCTTTACGACTATCTAACGTTGCCGCGTAGCGTTCCTGATCTGCGACCACCTGCTCGAGTTTTTGTTTAGTTGCAGAACCCAGCTCAACCAGCGCTTCTTGCCGTTTTCTCTCAAGCAGTGTTCGTTCGGCATCAGCCTGCGCGGCTTCAACACTCGCTTGAGCGTCGGGTATCTTCGCTTGGGCGGCTGCCACACCAGCCTGCCCGTTGGCCACGTCAGACTGCGCCGCCTCTATGGCCGCACCGGTTTGCGCGACCCCGGCATTGGCAGCTTCTATCCCCGCCTGTGCCTGCATGATTCTGGAAGTCTGTAATTCTTTTTGTTTCGCGTTGTTCTCGAGTGCTGCTTGCGCTGCGGCAACGCCAGCTTCAGCCTGGGCCACCTGGGCTTTGAAGTCGTCGTCTTTTAACTGCACCAGCAGGTCGCCAGCCTTCACTCGCTGATAATCATTGACTGCAACTTGTGCGACGGTGCCGGAAACACGCGTGCTCAACGGAGTGATATCCGCCCTCAAAAAAGCGTCGTCCGTTCGTTGTGTGCTGCCTCCTCCCACGAAACGATTCCAACCACCCGCAATACCAAAGAGAATGCCCGCTGCCAATAACAGGACCAACGGCGGTATGAACTTCTTAAAGTTAATGCCACGCTTCCCACTCGTCTCCTTGATCGGGGTTTGTTGCAAAACCTCTTCACCCATTTCTATTTGTCCTCCCCGAGCGATTTCTCAAACTCAGCCTTGGCTGTCCAGAATGCTAATAAGGCCTGCTGGTATTCATTGGTGGCTTCGGCCAACGACGCCTGCGACTGAAGTACGTTTGATAACAGCACCGCCTGAAACCTGTACTGACCTGTACTAACGCGCAAATTTTCTTTTGCAGAATTCTCGGCCAGCCTGGCTACTCGCAACGCCTGCCCACTCTGCTGCAGCTTTCTCAACTTGTCGCCAACGTCGATCAGCACCTCGTCTTCCGTTTCCTTGAGCGCGTTCCTCGCTTGTTCGACTGCTTTGTCCTTTCCGGCAAGTTGATGCTTCTTTCGACCCCAGTCAAAGAACTCCCAGGTCACCACAACACCCACATTGGCGAAGTTCTTCGGGATGACAGGAGCGTAATTTCGCGGCGTTAAGTAAACGAATCCGGCACTTACGTCGGGGATGTACTCTGACTTCTTGATGCGACGGTCCAATGTTGCTTGTTCTATGGCCAGTCTCGCCTGTTGCAGTTCAGGTCTTCGCTCGAGGGCGAGCTTTCTCGCGGCAGCCAGGTCGGTTTCAAATGACGTGAACTCCGGAACACCTGTAACTTCAAATGACGTTTCAACATCTCGACCGAGCAGTGTGTTCAATTGCTCTTTTTGGGTAGCCAGCCGGTTACTTAACTCAAGTTGTTCATACTCGACTTTAGCGAGTCGTGTCTGCACAGCAAGGTGATCGGCCTTTAGTGCTGCCTGCTGCATTACGTAGTCACCCGTAACCTTGTCCAACTCGTGGTAAGACTTCAGCGCTTCTACCACGCTGCTTAGCGCGCTTGTCGTTTGCAGGATGGCGTAGTACGACTTCTTCACCTTATCGATAGTT
>DATNJO010000331.1:0-4023 GCA_035603895.1 Pyrinomonadaceae bacterium | reverse complement strand
GGCATTATCGGCTCCGGCATTTTTATGAACCCGTCGGTAGTCGCGCTTCAGGTCCGCACCCCATTCCTGATCCTGGGTGCGTGGACCATAGGCGGTTTGTTCGCCCTCGCGGCCGGGTTTATCTGGGCCGAACTCGCCTCGCGACGACCGGAAGTCGGCGGCCAATACGCGTACTTGCGCGAAGCGTTTCACCCGGCTGTGGCCTTCATTTACGGTTGGGTTTTGTTGCTGGTGGTGCAAACCGGCGGCATGGCCGCAGTCGCGGTTACGTTTTCGCGCTACTTTGTTGAATTAACAAACTGGCCGATCGGTTACTCGCAACTCGCCGCAATCATCCTCGCGCTCTTAACCATCATCAACTGTCTCGGCGTGCGCGCCGGCAGCACCGTGCAAAGCATTCTCATGGTGCTGAAGATTCTTGCGCTCGCTGCACTTGTCGTTTGCGGACTGCTGCTGACTAAACCCGCCAGCAATCCTTCAGCGTTGCTGGATAGACCACCGTCATTCGATTTACTCACAGCGTTCGGTGCCGCACTCGTCCCCGTGATCTTCGCTTACGGCGGTTGGCAAACAGCGACGTTCGTTGCGAGCGAGATCAAGGAGCCGCGCAAGAACCTGCCGCGAGGATTGATACTCGGCGTCACTGGAGTCGTGCTGCTTTATCTCGCCGCGAACGTTGTCTATATCGCCACGCTGGGAACAGTTGGCCTCGCAGCTTCAGCAGCGCCGGCGTCAGAAGTGATGCGCCAGGCACTCGGCGACTTCGGCGCGCGCGCGATCGCGGCCGGCATCGCGATCTCGACCGTGGGTTTCCTGAGTCAAAGTATGCTGACTGCTCCGCGCGTCTATTTCGCGATGGCCCAGGACGGACTGTTTTTCAAAAGCGTCGGCACGGTGCACCCGAAAACACGAGCACCAATCGTGGCGATCGCGCTGCAAGGTTTGCTGGCGATCGCGATCGCGTTTCTCGGCACGTACGAACGAATTCTGAACTACGTCGTTTCCGTCGACGTGATTTTCTTCGGACTGACCGCGTGTTGTATCTTCGTCTTTCGCAAACGTGCACGAAACGACGAAGCTGGCGTCGTCAAAGTGCCGGGCCATCCGGTGACGACACTGCTGTTCGTCGCGATCTGTTGGGCGGTGGCCATCAATACTGTTTACCACTTTCCGAGTAATACGCTGATCGGCATTGCAATCATGTTGGCGGGACTGCCAGTGTACTGGTTTTGGAGATCGAGGAGGACTGAATGACCGCGGCACGTGGTGAGGTTTTGACTTCCGCTTACATGAAATGGGCCAAGACGAAGTCTGGCGCGAGGTTCAATCTGGCGACGAGCGGGATGCCGAATTTGAGTATTCGCGATCTGCGCGTGTCGCTTGACGATCTGGAGATTACAGATGGCGGATACGGTTATGAGCCGCTGATTTCACGGATTGGCGCGCGTTATCGAGTTGCGCAGGAGTCGATTGTAACTGCCGCGGGGACGACGTTTGCGAATCATCTCGCGATGGCCGCGCTGGTGAAGCCGGGCGACGAAGTGTTGTTTGAATCGCCGGCCTACGAACCGATGCTGGCGGCGGTGCAGTATCTCGGTGCAGACGTCAAACGCTTCACGCGCCGGTTTGAAGACGGATTTCAAGTCTTACCAGAAGAAGTTGAACAACAGATCACGAGCGATACGCGACTGATCGTCTTAACAAACCTGCACAACCCGAGCGGCGCGCTCATCGACGACGCAACGCTAAAACAGATCGGCGAGATCGCTCGAGCTAACGGCGCGCGCGTGCTGGTCGACGAGGTTTACATCGAGACGTTGTTTGAAGAATCGCCACGCACGGCTTTTCATCTGGGCAATGAATTCGTCGTGACGAGCAGCCTGACGAAAGCGTTTGGACTTAGCGGTCTGCGCTGTGGCTGGATCTTTGCCGAACCAGAGCTTGCGCAAAAGATGTGGCTGCTCAACGATCTCTTTGCCGCAACGCCGGTGCACGCGGGTGAACGTTTGAGTGTCGTCGCACTGGACCAGCTTTCAGAACTCGCCGAACGCGCAAAGACGCTTCTGGACCACAATCGCAGTCTACTCAATGAGTTTCTCGACACGCGAGAAGATCTCGAAACGATCAGGCCGGAGTTCGGCACGGTGATGTTTCCGCGTGTTTGCAATGGCGATGCAGATGAACTTTGTCGCTTGTTGCGGGAGAAATACGAGACGTCACTTGTGCCTGGAAGGTTCTTTGAACTGCCGGCGCATTTCCGGGTGGGGATTGCTGTATCAAGCGACGTGTTGGAGCAGGGATTGGCGCGCCTGGGCGCGGCGCTTGACGAAATCGGCAGCTAGGGCCACAAAGAAGCACAAGAGGCACAAAAAGCACAAGAACCCCATAACTGAGTTACGGACTCCTTGTGCCTTTTGTGCTTCTTGTGCCTCTTTGTGGCTAGTTTTTTACCCGCCGCTCTTCCACGATCAGCCAGTCGCGCACTTGCTCGGCAGCTTCGATCCCCACGGCTTCGGTGGTGATTCTGATGGGTGTGCCGCTGGGCCAGTTATCCTTCTTTAAATTTGGACCTTCGACAGCTTTGTAGTAGACCTGACCCTCAAACTGCTTCTTGCCCGTGCGTGGCGCGAACACCAGGATCTTCAGGTCGAGATCGGGCGAGTTCAAAAAGATCGTGCCGTTCTGAAACTCGTCAACGTCAAACTCCACCAACACCACAATCGCTTCCGTCTCGCTTTTCGCTCGCTTAACTGCCGCATCGTGCTTGAGTTCGCCAACCGAGGTGGTCGTGACGTTTCTGAACTCAGAAAGTTTTTGGACGAAGTGCGCAAAGATCGTGTCTTCGCTAAGCAAATGTTTTGAGCTTCCTTGCTTGGCGACAATCAGAGACGTACTACGCAAAAGCTCTCGGGCATTCGCAATCGAACTCGGTTTTTTGTCGGTTTCTGGTGTGGTAACAGGAGGTTGCGTGGGTTTCGGAGCGCGTCTGCCGGATTGCGCAACGGTTTGCGTGGCGAGGAGCAAGAGTAGGCTCGACGCTGCAAACAGCCCGCGTTTATGGCAGTTTCGCTGAAAGTCGGGAAGCATTCTCATGCGTTCATTCTCCAGCGGATGTCACCCTTAGAAGCCGGGTTGGTTTATTGGGTTGCTAGGCGGTCTACTCGTTTTGAGTTCAAGCTTTAGCTTGTTCGCGCGCCGCAAGCTAAAGCTTGAACTCAGAACTTTGACGGAGCCGGTTCTTTCAAAGGGCCAGCGCACGAATCGCCTCGCGCGCGTAGTAGGTCAAAATGATGTCGGCGCCCGCGCGTTTGATACTGGTTAAGGTTTCCATCATTACGCGCTCTTCGTCGATCCAGCCCTTCTGGGCCGCCGCTTTGATCAAGGCATACTCGCCTGACACGTGATAAGCAGCGAGTGGAAGATCGAAACGGTCGCGGACCATCTTCAAAATGTCGAGATACACGGTCGCCGGTTTGACCATCAGGATGTCAGCGCCTTCGGAATAATCGAGTTCGGCTTCCCGCATCGCCTCGCGCGCGTTTGGCGGATCCATTTGATAGGCACGGCGGTCGCCAAACTCCGGCGTGCTCTGCGCGGCCTCGCGAAATGGACCATAAAACCCTGACGCATACTTCACCGCGTAAGCCATGATCGCCGTGTTCTCAAAACCCGAATCGTCCAACGCTTCGCGGATCGCTCCGACTTGCCCGTCCATCATTGCCGAAGGCGCAACGATGTCCGCACCCGCTTCCGCCTGACTCGCCGCCGTGCGCGCAATCAGTTCCAGCGATTCGTCGTTAAGAACCTCGCCGCCGCGAACAACGCCACAGTGACCGTGCGACGTGTATTCGCACAGGCACGTATCAGCAATGACGATCAGTTCGGGCGCAGCACGACGAACGGCGCGAATCGCGCGTTGCACGATTCCGTCTTCGGCATAAGCACCCGAGGCGAGTTCGTCTTTCGACTCGGGTAGTCCGAAGAGAATGATGCTGCGCACACCGGCGTCGTAAGCAGCAGAGG
>DATNJO010000330.1:0-3039 GCA_035603895.1 Pyrinomonadaceae bacterium | reverse complement strand
AACGCAGCGACGTGTTTTGTGCGGTCGAAGTTTGTGTGGCTGGCTGTTGGTTGTTGGAAAACTGACCCATCGCTACCGACATGAGTGCGAACACGAGCGCCGCGCCCCACACGATAGCGGATGGGTGAAAACTCTTACGGTTCATAGTTAGCTCCTTCAGTTGTTTTCCTCGGAATGCAGCGCACACTCCAAGTCAATTCATTGTGTCGGGGCAATCAAAAGCTTTTCTGTGGGGGTGCTGATTAGAGTAGACAAACGCCGTGGGAGTTTGATGGCTGGCTTGTTAAAACTATGTTCTAAAACAATGATCTTTGCCTTGGATTGTAGAACGTTCGCTTCGGCTCGTCGTCGAACACCGAACGGCCATCCAGTGAAGGTGAGATCTTGTGTTCGTGAGTGACGACCGCGGCGAAGTCGGCCTCGGGTTCAAGTTTGTTTTCAACGTTTTGTACAAAACGGTTCAGACGCCGGAAACCGTCCAGCTTCTCTTTGTCGCCCACTCTCGCGGCGTCGAGACCTTTGCGGAGCACGTTTAGCGATTCGTCGTACGTCTTGAGCGGCACCGGAAATGGGTGGCGATCTTTGCCGCCGTGCGCGAATGAGAAACGTGCCGGATCGGAGAAACGGCTCGGTGCGCCGTGAACGACTTCAGCCACTAACGCGAGCGATTGCAAAGTTCGCGGACCAAGATTTTCGAGCAGCAGCAGTTCCGCGAAATCGTGCAGGTCGCGTTCGTAAGCAACCGCGAGCACAACGCCGAGACGTTTGAGATCGACATCCTTAGCGCGCACGTCGTGATGTGTCGGCAGTTTCAAGTGACGCGCAGCTTGTAGAGTTTTCTCCGGACGTTCTTGAGCAATCTCGAGCAGCGCGGCTTGCGCCGGCTTAGCGTTCGGATCGACGAGGTTCATGATCGTGCCCTGGTTCTCGCCGACGATGCCCGTGTGTGGTTCGGTTACGAAATCACGCACTGATGCGGAGTGCCAGTGATAACGCCGGGCCAGTCCGCTCCGATCGTTCAAACCTTGTTGGACCACGGCCCACTCACCGTCCGCAGTTACGACAAAGTTGTGCAGGTAGATCTGAAAGCCGTCAGCGATCGCGTTGTTGTCGATGCGTGCAGTGAGCTTGCTGGTGCGCACAAAAGAGTCGGCATCAAAACCGCGGTGTTCGCCGAGCAGTCGCAATTCGTTTGGCGTGTTTCGTGAGAAGCGTCCGCGTCCACCGCAGATGTAGAGTCCGAGTTCGTTGGCGCGAGGAGCGAGTCCGCGCTTGAGTGCGCCCATCACTGACGTGGTGATTCCGGACGAGTGCCAGTCCATTCCCATTACTGCGCCGAAGGCTTGAAACCAGAAAGGATCGCTGAGGCGTGAGAGAAAACCGGAAGTGCCGTAGTCGTGAACGATCGCTTCGGTGATGCCCGTGCCGAGCGTGGTCATGCGTTGTGCAAGCCACTGCGGAACGCGGCCGCCATGAAGCGGAAGATCGGCAGTACCGGATCGTTTCATCGATGGCATTGTAACCCGTCACAACTGAAAAGTTTTTTATTCGCAGGCTACCTACGAGAAAAAATATGCATCAATAGCGGTAGTTAGATCGCATTTCTCGCGCGGTCTCCCCCGCAACGGTTCCTTAGCAAGTGTACGAACTGAGGCCCGCACTCTTCGGCCTCTTCTAAAAACAACAACCAGCGACACACCCGGCAGCGACGTTTGTCATTCGTCAGCATGAGCAGCGGTGTGCCTGCTGAAAGGAAGACCTATGCTCCGCCGATCGCTTCTCGACTGGGTTGCACTAACCCTAATCGCAATGGTCCTGGTCGCTTGTGTTCTTGATCCAGGTTCCGTTCATGCGGCCTTTCAGGAGAAGAGCGATGACGCGGGTTCACTACAAGCACTCGACAAAGATGGAAAGCCGAGCGGCCACTGCCCACTCAAACATACCAGTGTCAAAGCAGAGATCAGCGGTTTCTTATCTCGCGTCACGGTTACACAAGAATTTACCAATCCTTTCACTGACAAGATTGAGGCCGTTTATAAGTTCCCACTCCCGCAAGCAGCCGCAGTCGACGACATGACAATGCTGATCGGCGAACGCACGGTGAAAGGAAAGATCATGCGCCGTGAGGAGGCCCAGGCCGCGTACACGGCTGCGAAAGGAATGGGCCAGGTTGCCAGTTTGCTCGATCAGGAGCGGCCAAACATCTTTACCCAAGCTGTAGCCAACATAATGCCGGGCCAGGACGTTCGCATCACCATCAGCTACGTCGAAACGTTGAAATACGAAGATGGTGTTTACGAATGGTCGTTTCCGATGGTAGTCCGCGAGCGTTATATCTCCGCTGATGAACCGAAGTTTGATAGCTCCCGCGTAAACCCGCCTCCCGCAGATGGCATGCGTGCCGGTCACGATGTGTCAATCGAAATTCAGTTGAATGCCGGTGTGCCGATTCAGTCACTCACTTCCGAAACACACGAAACGGAAGTCGAGCGTACGGGCGACAACAGCGCAGTTGTTCGCCTTAAGGATCAAGCTGCAATCCCCAACAAGGATTTCGTGATGCAGTATCAGGTTGCCGGTAACGAAATCAACGATGCCGTCCTCGCCCACCGTGCCGACAGGGGTGGCTTCTTCACACTCGTCCTACAGCCACCCCAGCGCGTTACCGCCGAAGACGTAATGCCAAAGGAACTTGTTTTTGTTCTCGATACGTCGGGATCGATGAACGGTTTCCCTTTGGACAAAGCGAAAGAGACGCTCCTCCTCGCACTCGATAATCTTTATCCACACGACACCTTCAACCTGATTACGTTTGCTGGAGAAACCAGAATTCTCTTTCCCGATCCGGTTCCGGCAACTCCTGAAAATGTGAGCAAAGCGAAGAAACTGCTGGGCAGCGTCAGCAGTTTTGGCGGAACCGAGATGATGACGGCGATCAAAGCTGCACTAGAACCTTCCGACTCTCAGCAACACATCCGTATCGTCTGTTTTATGACTGACGGTGCCGTCGGCTCCGACATGGAGATACTTGGTGAAGTG
>DATNJO010000329.1:0-3984 GCA_035603895.1 Pyrinomonadaceae bacterium | reverse complement strand
GGTTGGCCGCGATTTACGCCAGCCGGGGTCTTCACAAACTCGCCGCCGGGCTATATCAGAAGACGTTGAAGTTTTACGAATCCAGCGGCGATCTCCGTGGCCAATCGCTGGTGCTAAACGCATACGGAGACTCTCTGCTTGAACAGCAAAAGAAACAGGAAGCATTGGAGACATATAGTCGAGCCCTTGAATTTAGTGAGAGAGTGAACGATCCGGGAGTTGTGATTTCTACGTTCTACAATGTGGCACGAGCTCACCTCGCGCTTGGTTCTCCTGAAGCCGCTCGGCCTTTTATTCAGAAATCCATCAGTCTCATCGAATCTCTCCGTGCGAACGTAGCGAGCCCGGAGTATCGCGCATCATACTTCTCCGGTGTCCAGGAGAATTATGAACTGTGCATCCACGTTCTAATGCAACTCGAGAAATTGAAGCCTGGCCAGGGCTTTGGCGCCGAGGCTTTGGCGGTGAGTGAAAGGGCTCGAGCCCGGCTCCTGGTAGATCTGGTCTCTCAAGCACGGTCAACTCCGCGCGCGGGAGTTGCAAATGAACTTCTCGAACGCGAGCGCAGGCTAAGTGAATCACTTCGCTCTCAGGTCGAATATCGGATGACTTTATCGCCTAATCAAAAAGCGGAGTTGGCCGAAGTTGATGATGATTTGATCGAACTGAGAGTGCAGTACCAGGCACTTCTGGTTGAGTTAAGTCAGCAGCAACCTCATCTATTCTCAATCGAACAGGCGCCGTCACCTGACTTGCAACGAATTCAAAATGAGTTACGTGGTAGTGACACGATGCTCCTTGAGTATTCCCTGGGAGAGTCAAGTAGTTATCTATGGGCCGTCACGTCCGACTCGGTTAAGTTCTATGAGTTGCCTTCCGCCAAGACTATCGAAGATGCCGCACGTGAATACTATGAGCTAGTGACCACGATACAGGGAACTGAAGAGCAAGTCAGCAAGGATTATCAAAGCAATATTGACGCAGCGCACAAGCTGCTCTCTGAAAAAGCGGCCTACTTGAGTAGGACACTTCTGGGTCCACTTGCCGGCCAACTTGGAACCAGGAGACTACTCGTAGTACTTGACGGAGCGTTGCAGTACATCCCGTTAGATGCATTGCCAGTTTCGGGCGCGACGAACGGCACCTTGTTGGTGGACACGAATGAAGTTGTTGTATTGCCTTCCATGTCAACCCTGATTGCTATACGCGCCAAACAGAATCGATCGCGTTCGACAGGGAAGCTTGTAGCCGTCATCGCCGATCCAGTTTTTAGCGGTAGTGATGCCCGCGTGCAGTTCAATGCAAATTCTTCCGCGACGAACCAGTTCAACCGTCTCACTCACACTTCAGAAGAGGCTGATGCGATAGGTGCGCTGGCGCCCTGGGGTACGACATTGATGGTCAAAGGTTTTGACGCCAGCCGTGAGACTGCGATGAGTTCCGATGTTGCTCAATATCAGATCATCCATTTTGCTACTCACGCTGTTCCAAATGAGGAGCATCCCGAGCTGTCGAGTGTAGTTCTCACAATGGTCGATCGTAATGGCGAAAAAGCCGATGGCTTGATGCCGCTTCATGATATTTACAGTTTGGATCTAGCGGCAGAGCTGACAGTTTTGAGTGCGTGTCAAACGGCATTGGGTAAAAACACAAAAGGAGAGGGACTCGTTGGGCTGACACACGGTTTCATGTCTGCTGGTTCAAAAAGTGTCGTCGCGAGCCTCTGGAAGGTGGACGATCGAGCAACCGCGTTTTTGATGGCCAATTTTTATGAGGCAATGTTGCAACAAGGTATGTCACCGGCTGCTGCACTCAGATCGGCCAAACTGAAGATGAAGCAGGATAAGCGTTGGAGCGAGCCTTACTTTTGGGCGGGCTTCGTAATTCAGGGGGAGTACGAGAATCACATTGAGGTGGACCATCACTCGACGCTATTTGGATTAATGCTTCTTGTTTTACTGGCTCTCGTTGCTGCCGCTGTGGCTATTTTTCAAAGGCGGCGGTTTTCTGCATCGCATTCGAGCTGAATGGAAGGCGACACGTAATGGCCCGAGATTCGGCAGTCCCAACCGAAAGCTTCGAGGAAATTCTCGCCTGGCTCAATCCCGATCGTGAGGTGGCAGCGGCCATGTATGTTCAGCTACGCAACGATCTCGCGAAAGTTTTCCTGTGGAGGGGATGCAGCGATCCGGAAGGCTTAACCGATGAAGCGTTCGATCGGGTTGCAAGGAAAGTCCACGAGGTGAGACCGACCTATCAAGGCGATGCGCGACTCTACTTTCACGCGGTAGCGAAGAATCTGGTTAAGGAAGACGTTAAGAAGAGAACAACTCACCTGTCATTAGAAGACATCGACGCTCTGAAGCACCGTCTGAACCAACCAGCACCCGAAATCGAAGATGAAACAGCAGCAGATAGGGATGAGTGTCTGGAGTTATGTTTGCGTGAGCTCAGCTCTGAGAAACGGGAGTTGATTCGAGCGTATTACGCGAAAGAAAAGCAGGCTAAGATCGACAATCGCAGTGAATTGGCGCGGCAGTTTGGGACATCTGTCGAAACGTTGAGAGTTAACGTTTATCGTATTCGCAAGTCTCTTGAGCAATGTATTGTGCGCTGTCTCGAACATAAGGCTCAGCAAAAATGAAACGGATTGCGCGAAATTTCATTGCAAGTGAATGGCGGCATCTGGAGTGTGGCCCATGAAAGAAGAAACGATCGGCGAGGCAGTATTGCGTGAGTTTCTGTTGGGCGGGCTTGATGACGAACAGCGCGATCAAATTGAGACTCAGCTTTTAACCGATTCTCAAACGAGAGAAAGAATTCTTGCCGCCGAGCAGGATTTGATTGAAGACTATCTGGAAGGCAGCCTCACCAATGCAGACAGAGAGAAATTCATTTCGCTTTATGCTCGAACGTCTGAAGAGCGGCGTAAGCTAAGAATTACCAGGTCAATAAAAGATTGGGCCATCGCTGAAACTGCCTTACCGCAAAAGATGGTCGCTAACGTCTCGAGTTGGGACCGTTTGCGCAACTGGTTACGACTACGACCGGCTCTCGTTCCGATCGCTGTAGCCATCATAGTCGCAATCGTTGTCGCTGCTGTTTGGCTAACCCGCCGAATCGATCAACGAAACAGACAATCGGTTATCGAGCAAGAACTGGTCCGGCTTAATTCGCCTGCAAGTATGCGCGGAATGCCTGGACAGATGATTCAATTGCCACTATCACCTGTTGCCTTCAGGAGCATGGACAAGCCCGTAGAAATAACGACTCGCGAAAATGTCAGGGTCGTGGAACTGGTCCTTTTCTGGATCCAAAAGGAACGCTACTCGAAGTACCAGGCGGAAGTACGCTGCGTTGATTGTCCCGAGTCGTACATGATTGGCAATCTTCAACCGGATAGTGATGGTGATTATGCGATTCGAGTAAGAGTTTTAGCGCAGATACTTAAGAAGGGACAGTATCGAATAGAACTGACTGGCGTTGCTCCTGACGGCTCTGTGGGTCTCTCTGAAGAGTACACATTTACTGTCCGTAACTAGACCCTCCCGCCTCCGCTACTGAAGATCCTGCAACTCCCCCCTGTAATGTTTCATTTGGGATTTCCATTGTTCATGGAAAGTAGCAGCGAACTCTTCATGACTGAACCCCCCACTTCTACATCAGTATTAGTCACCAACGAACAGCAACCGGCTCTTGAGGATCCCCCGCGAAAGTCTTCAACTGCCGCTCCAAAATGGGAAACTGCCGCTCGCGAACGCATGAGAGGAGCTATTAAGCGGTTTAGTAAACCCTTGGCGGACCTTGTTGCTCGAGATGCCAACGAAGGCGATACACGTCTTTTAGTGACGGACATGCTCTGTGAAGGATTCGGTTTCGACAAGTATTCGGAACTAACCACAGAGTATAGGGTGAAGGGTGAGTTTGCCGACTATGGCATTCGCCTCGACAAAGACTTGATTGCGTTTCTCGAGGTTAAGCGCG
>DATNJO010000328.1:0-2515 GCA_035603895.1 Pyrinomonadaceae bacterium | reverse complement strand
GGATTAAGCTGTGCGTGGGGAGGAAGGTAGGTTGAGTATGAAGGACCACCGACTGCGTCGGTGGGATTAAGCTGTGCGTGGGGAGGAAGGTAGGTTGAGTATGAAGGACCACCGACTGCGTCGGTGGGATTAAGCTGCGCGTGGGGAGGAAGGTAGGTTGGATATGAAGGACCACCGACTGCGTCGGTGGGATGGACGACTTGAAGAAGGACGACTCATAGATAGGATGAGTGGTAAATAAAAGACTCATATATAAGACGACTAGTAGATAAAAAGGCTCGTGAATAGAAAAGGCTCGTGAACAAAAAGACCCCTGGATAAACGTAACGCCACAGAGTAGTCGATGGCTCGTTCATATCCCGGATTAGCGCAAAGATGCGCGGTTTTTCGCAACGGGACGCAAGAACGCAGATTCGTTTCTCCTTATCCTCCACGGTCAAAGGAGAAACGAATCATGCGAGCGACCAAGATGACCCGAAGCGAACCCGACGAGAGAGCCAAATTCCAATTACCCATCGATCTTACTCCGGAAGGTGTGTCGGAGATCTCCGCGACACTGAGAACAGTGTTGTCCGACGTTTTCGCCCTTTATCTAAAGACCAAGAATTTTCACTGGCATTTAAGTGGCCCCCACTTTCGCGACTACCATCTGCTTCTTGACGAACAAGCTGACCAGATCTTCAAGATGACCGACGACATCGCGGAACGCACGCGTAAGATCGGCGCCAACACGATTCATTCAATCGGCGAGATCTCGCGTAACCAGCAGATCAAAGATAACGACGAAGAGTTTGTTTCAGCTCGCGACATGCTCGTTGAACTTTACGGCGACAACCAGGCACTAACTCGTTCACTGCGTGCGGCGCACGAAGTCTGCGAGAATCACAACGACGTCGCCACCACCAGCCTGATCGAAGTCTGGATCGACGAGAGCGAGCGACGGCAATGGTTTCTCGGCGAAACCATCCGCGAATCCTAACCACAGACTTACACAGACGAACACGGATCAGACCCACGGAAAATGGTGGATCTGATCCGTGTTCGTCTGTGTAAGTCTGTGGTAATGTGTGCCGCTGCGGAGGTACACGAATGTTTATTGACGAACTTGATCGCGTTTACGAAGAGCTCGACATCGGCGAAGAGCAAGTCAGCTCGAATGAGTGTTGGGAGGTTGACGACGCCGACGAACCCCAGGCGGCCGTGTATGCGGATCTCGATTTGGGCGAGGAGCAGGTCACTTCCAACGAATGTTACGACCCGGAAGAGGAGGAATAGTATGGCATGGCGCGTAGCAAAGAGCTTACTTCGCTTGCGAGAACAGATTAACGAACTAGCCCCGAACAGAAGCAAGGCGAGTGACGGCACCATCGGCGATGCAGCACATGCTTCGCGAAACTCCGATCACAATCCGTGGGTGAAAGACGGCAGCATCGGCGTTGTTACCGCGATGGACATCACCAACGACATCGCCAACGGCGCCGATGCGCAGGCTTTGGTCGACGCGCTGGTGAGCAGTCGGGATCCACGAATCAAGTACATCATCTGGAATCGTAAGATAGTCAATTCACGAATCCAGCCGTGGGTCTGGCGAAACTACACCGGCACGAATCCTCACACGAAACACTTCCACATTTCGGTGAGACCTGAAAAGGCCGCTTACGATTCGACCCAACCCTGGCAAATATGAGCTAGACCAGAGACAGAACATAACTAAACAAAAGGAGCCCCAATGAAGATCGGTCTGCTTATTGTTCTCCTGCTGGCAGCGGTGCCTCTCGTTGCATCTGCGCAAACTGAGTTGACCGTCACCGCGGCCAATAAGCTGAAGCTCGCGCGGCAGAATGAGACGATCGAACTCACCGCCAGGGATCTTGCGCCGCTCGCCGAAAAGGATCTGATGAAGCTTCACGTGCGCGACAGTTCGGGCAGGGAAGTGTTGGCCCAGTCTGTCGATACGGATTACGACGACTATCACAAGCCCGACATACTCATCTTCCAGGCCGACTTCAAACCGGGTGAGACCAAAACGTTCACAGTCTTTGCCGGCAACAAACGCGAGTACAAGAAAGAAGATTTTCGCGCTTATGGACGTTTTGTCCGCGAACGCTTCGACGATTTCGCATGGGAGAACGATCGCATCGCGCACCGAACTTATGGCAACGCGCTGATGTTCTGGAAAGGCGAGCCGCTCACCAGCAGCGCGATCGATATTTGGTCGAAACGCACGTCGAACCTGGTCATTAACGATTGGTACATGGTCGACAACTACCACGCCGATCATGGCGAAGGTGTCGATGCGTATTCCGCCGGACCGACACGCGGTTGTGGCGGCAGCGGTATCTGGGCCAACGGCAATCTCTGGATTCCACGGAACTTTATCAATTCCCGTGTGTTGGCGAACGGTCCGATTCGCGTGATCTTTGAGCTGGTTTACCCGGGTTTCCAGGTCAACAATGACCAGATAGTGCAGGTTTTACGCGTTTCCCTTGATGGAGGCAGTCAGTTGAACCACTTC
>DATNJO010000327.1:0-2426 GCA_035603895.1 Pyrinomonadaceae bacterium | reverse complement strand
CCTTCAGTGATGAGGCGCAACAGCCACGCTTTGGAACGTTGCCATTCGCGTCGCACTGTTCGTGGTGAGATGTTTAAGACTTCCGCAGTTTCATCGACGCTCAAGCCGCCGAAGTAGCGCAACTCGACAATCTTGCCCTTTTGCGGATCGACGTTTTCGAGGAAGCGCAGTGCATCGTCGAGCGCGAGAAAATGTTCGGCCGGCTGACCGGCGAGTACCGCGGCCTCGTCGAGTGAAACGTGGACCGCGCCGCCGCCGCGTTTGTCGCGTGCGTGAGCACGTGCGTGATCGATCAGAACGTGACGCATCACCTGGGCACATACGGCGAAGAAGTGCGCGCGGTTCTGCCATTCATAACCCTCCTGACCGGCAAGTCGCAGGTACGCTTCGTTGACTAGCGCTGTTGCTTGCAGCGTATGGCCGTCGCGTTCGTGGCTCATCTGACGGCGCGCGATGCGACGCAGTTCAGCGTGGACGAGAGGAAGCAGTTTATCCAGCGCGGACTTATCGCCTGTAGCCCAAGCGGCGAGTAGTTGGGTGACGTCTTCTGGCAAAGCGCCGCGCATTCTACATTATCCGTGGCCGCTTTTCCTGCAATTCGTCGCTTACTCAGATGAGCGAGATTTTGCAGCTTGATTGGAGGAAAAATGAAGATATTAGTCACACTCGCCCTTGTCACTCTCTTCGCATTCACCGCCAGTGCGCAGAACAATCACGCCGCCGACGAGTCGGCGATGCGCGACGCGGTCAAACAACTGGAGACCGGTTGGAACACAAAAAGCGGAGCGACATTCGCGAAACCGTTTGCTGAGGATGCTGATTACGTCGTCATCAACGGCAACTACATCAAGGGGCGCGCGATCATCGAGAGTCAGCATCAGCGGATTTTCGACACGATTTTCAAGGACACTACGATCAAATTGACGGTGCAACAGATCCGTTTTCTGCGTCCCGACGTCGCCGTGGTTCACGTCAAAGGCGAACGCGGAAGCTCAACCCCGTCCTTGATCCAGGACGCGATGATCACGCTCTTCATGACGAAAGAGAAACAAGGTTGGACCATCGCCGCATTCCAAAACACCGCGATCGCATCGCCGGGCCGATAAACGCGCCGTTAGTTGGACACGCTTTGCAGAATGGACAAGATGACATTCCCTGATGCAATCTTGTTCATCTTGTAAATTCTGTCTAACTAATATATGGAAACACTGCGAACACTTTACGACGAGATAGAACCCTACGACAGCGGACACATCAAAGTGTCCGCTGTTCACGATCTTTACTACGAACAATGCGGCACGCCCAACGGTAAGCCGGTTGTCTTTTTGCACGGTGGTCCAGGCGCAGGGCTGGTCCCGAATTACCGCCGCTTTTTCGATCCAAATGCTTACCGGATCATTCTTTTCGATCAACGCGGCTCGGGCCAAAGCACTCCACACGCGTCACTCGAAGACAACACGACGTGGCACTTGGTCCAGGACATCGAAACGATCCGCGAACAGATGGGCATCGATCAGTGGCTCGTGTTTGGCGGTTCGTGGGGCAGCACGCTCGCGCTCGCCTACGCTGAAACGCATCCCGAAAGAGTGCGCGGTCTGGTGTTGCGCGGCATCTTTCTGTGCCGGCCGGAAGAGATTCGCTGGTTCTACGAAGACAGCCAGGGCGCGAGCGCGATCTTTCCTGATGGTTGGGACAAGTACGTTCAATTAATTCCCGAAGCGGAACGCGGCGACATGATCCGTGCTTACTATCGTCGTTTGACGAGCGACGACGAGTCAGTGCGATTAGAAGCGGCGCGCGCGTGGTCCGTGTGGGAAGGAAGTGCGTTGAAGCTTCTGCCGGATCAGAGTCTGATCGATGAGTTTAGCGAGCCCGAGAAGGCGATTGCTTTGGCGCGTATCGAGTGTCACTACTTTGTGAACAACTGTTTCTTCGAAACCAACAACTACCTCATCGAAAACGTCGACCGCATTCGACATATTCCGGGCGTGATCGTGCACGGCCGTTACGACATCGTTTGTCCATTCATGAGCGCGTGGCACCTGCACCGCGCGTGGCCCGAAGCGGACCTGAAAGTCATTCCGGACGCCGGTCACGCGGCGTTCGAACCTGGCATTCAGGACGCCCTCATCCGCGCCACGGATAGTTTTCGCTAAAAATCCCTGACACAAATCGCCCCGGTTTTACGCTATCTGAGTTGGGAGCAGTCGCAAGGCCGCTCCCTTAGACTCGGATGGCAGGAGAACCGGAGCCATGCAACGGCAACGCGGAAAATGGTTTGTTGAAATGTCGCTGGTCGCGCTGGCGCTGATCGGTGTGTTTCTTTCAGTGGGTTACACGACGCGCGAAGGCACACCAACACCGCACGTGGCTCCGTTGAAATTCAACCCGACCGTGGCGCGCCTCGAACGCGGGCGCTACCTCGT
>DATNJO010000326.1:0-4081 GCA_035603895.1 Pyrinomonadaceae bacterium | reverse complement strand
AAGAAGAAGCACAATCACTCGCGTTTCAACAGGAACTACTCCAAAAGGTCAAAGCACTGCCGGGCGTGGAAGCCGCGGGCACAATCAACCACACGCCGCTCACCGGCTTTGGCATGATCGTTTACACGGGCATCGAAGGACAGCCTCCGATCGACAAGAAGGATCCGGCAATCGGTGTGGGCGTCGTCTCACCTGAATACTTTCAAACGCTGAAGATTCCATTACTAAACGGGCGCCATCTCGACGAGCGCGATGGACCAACACAGCAAAAAGTCGCACTTGTTAACCAGGCTTTTGCGCGCCGCTTTTTCCCGGCGGGCGATGTGCTGGGCAAACGAGTTGGCTTTGCGTGTGAAGAATCGGAAGGGTTGTGCCGGACGATCGTCGGCGTAGTCGGAAACATTCGGCAGGAAAGTCTCACCGACGACGTTGCCGCGGAGCTTTACGTTCCGAGCGCGCAAATGCCGATGAACAGTGTGACACTGTTCGTGCGCACGACTTCCGATCCAGTGTCGCTGGTTGCGGCAGTGCGCAGCCAGGTTCTGACCATCGACAATAACCAGCCGATTTATAACGTCAAGATGTTGGACCAGCGAGTCTCTGATGCGACTGCTGTTTCCCGCTCGTTAACAGTTCTGTTTTCAGCTTTCGCTTTGCTCGCGTTGGTGCTGGGGCTGGTTGGCATTTACGGCATCGTCTCTTACGCCGTTACGCAGCGGACACAGGAAATCGGAATCCGCATGGCGCTCGGCGCGCAAGCGAGAGACATACTGCAACTGATTGTCAGGCACGGTCTCGTATTGGTTCTCACTGGTGTCGCACTCGGCGTAGCGGGCGCGTTCGCGGTTACTCGCTTCCTCGCGACACTTCTCTTCGGTATCACCCCAACCGACACACTGACGTTCGTCGTCGTCTCGGCGATCTTTTTCCTGATCGCGATGTTTGCGTCGCTGATTCCCGCGCGTCGGGCGACAAAAGTCGATCCATTAACAGCTTTGAGGTATGAATGATGGATTCAGTTATCAAAGATCTGAAGTTTGCGTTTCGTAGTTTTGTAAAGCGTCCGGGTTTTGCCGCGATCGCTGTGATCACGCTGGCTCTCGGCATTGGCGGTAGCACTGCGATCTTTACTGTGGTTGACGCGGCATTGTTGCGTGGGTTGCCCTATAAGTCACCCGATCGGCTCGTTCATCTTTGGGAAAAGACTCCCCAGGATGCATTTTCCAAACGCGAGTTCTCCTACCCTGATTACCAGGACTACCAGAAGAACAATGTCTTCGAGGGGCTCGCTGCTTACACCGGCGGCCGGGTGCTTTTGAGTGGCGAAGGCGAATCGGAGAGTGTCGGCGGACCGCGCGTAAACGCGAGCTTCTTCAACGTGCTGGGAGTGGATCCGATTCTCGGGCGCACGTTCCAGGCGGGGGAGGACCAACAGGGTGGACCAAAGGTCGTCGTGCTTAGCTATGGTCTGTGGCAAAGGCGTTTCGGCGGCGATGCTGGAGTTGTCGGAAAAGGGCTGACGATCAACGGCGAGAGCTACCAGATCATCGGCGTGTTGCCGCAGAGTTTTCAGTTTGCACTGAGGAATGGCGATCTGTGGCTGCCGTATCAACCTACGCAAAATCAACTGACGCGGCGCTTCATGCACGGCACGAACCTCATCGGCAGGCTCAAACCCGGGGTCGACGAGGCACAGGCGCAATCCGATCTAAGCGTAATTGCCAGCCGCATCGAGCAGGAACACAACCAATCGCACGCGGGCACAAGTGTTCGCATCCTCCCGCTTCAGGAAGAAGTCATCGGCGCTGTGAGGCCGATACTGCTGGTGTTGCTGGCCGCTGTTGGATTTGTGTTGCTGATCGCGTGTGCGAACGTGGCGAGCCTGTTGTTGACGCGTTCGCTCGCGCGGCAGAAGGAAGTGGCGATCCGTTCGGCGTTGGGCGCGAGCCGCTGGCGTGTTGTGCGTCAACTGTTAACCGAGTCGATGGTGCTTTCGCTACTCGGCGGTGCAGCGGGTTTGCTGATCGCTTACTGGGGCGTGCCCGCGCTTGTTTCCGCACTGCCGCAGAATCAGTTAATCGCGATGCCGTTTCTCAAGACGTTGAGTCTTGACGCGAACATTCTCGCTTTCTCCTTCGGTCTTTCACTAATAACGGGTCTCGTGTTTGGACTAGCGCCCGCGTTGCAATCGTCGCGTCTGGATCTCAACGAGGTTCTTAAAGAAGGCGGCCGCAACATGGCGGCAGGCGCGGGTCATCGGCTGCGCAGTGCGATGGTCGTTACTGAAATCGCGCTCGCGGTCGTGCTCCTGATCGGAGCGGGTCTCATGATGAAGAGCTTGCTGCGACTGCTGCAAACAAACGTCGGCTTCAAAACAGACAACCTGTTGACGATGACGATGGTGTTGCCGCCCGCGAAATTCACTGACGCGAATCAACTCATCAATTTCAACGATCAGATTCAGGAACGCGTGCGCGCGCTGCCCGGAGTCACGAATGCCGGCACGGTCGATATTCTGCCGCTGAACGGCGGCAACACGACGCGCTTCTACATAGACGGCGATCCAGTGCCGCCGCCTGGCAAAGAGATCGAAGCGAACATGCGTTTCGTTAGCGACACCTATTTTCAAACGCTTGGCGTGCCGCTGCTCGCCGGCCGGATGTTTGACCAGCGCGACACGCCGGACAAGCCAAGCGTTATTCTCATCGGCAAGACGATTGCGGATCGACTCTTCGCCGGACGCGATCCCGTCGGTCGAAAGATCAGGTACAACGCGATTGAGGCCCCGCCAGTGGAGATCGTCGGTGTGGTTGGCGACGTGAAGATCACCGGGATCGATGAAGCACTCAGGCCGGTGCTTTACTATCCCTACCGGCAAAACGCTGGGCCATTCGCCAATCTTGTGGTGCGCACGAACGGCGATCCGACCGCGCTCACAACCTCAGTCCGCAGCGAAATCCGCAACCTCGAATCCGGCGCCGCGATTCTCAACGTCAACACGATGGACCAGATGATCGCGCAGACACCCGCGTCGTTCATGCGGCGTTTTCCGGCGTTGCTGATCGGCATCTTTGCGATCGTCGCGTTGTTGCTTGCGTCGATCGGAATCTACGGCGTTGTTTCTTATTCAGTTAGTCAACAAACGCACTACATCGGCGTGCGCATGGCGCTCGGCGCGAGTCCGGCGGACATTTTGAAGATGGTGTTGAAGCAGGGATTGTTACTGGCGCTGTTGGGCGTGGCGATCGGCGTTGGGGCGGCGTTCGGACTGATGCGGTTGCTACGGACGCTGTTGTTTGAAGTCAGTACCAACGACGTAACGACGTTCGCGCTCGTGGCGGGTGGTCTATTCGCTGTCGCCCTCGTTGCTTGTTATCTGCCGGCGCGTCGCGCCACGAAGGTCGACCCGCTGGTAGCGCTACGTTACGAGTAGTTTTGACAGGATTTGCAAGATGGACAAGATGCACGATTTTACACAGATGATTACTGACATTAAATATGCGCTTCGCATGCTCGCGAAGCGTCCCGCGTTTGCTCTGGTGGCGGTGTTGACGATTGCGCTGGGTGTCGGCGCCAATACGGCGCTGTTCAGCGTGATCGATGCCGTGTTGTTGAAGAAGTTGCCGGTGAAAGATCCGGATCAGCTCGTGCTTTTCAAAGCGAGCTGGAACTCGGAGAAGTTCGGCCCGGGTGGCTTCAACGGCAGCAATCGGTTTAGTCCGGAAACGAAAATGACCGTCGGCACGTCATTTCCGCTGCAAACGTTGGTGCGTTTCCGGCAGGAACAGAGCGTGCTGTCTGACGTCTTTGCGTTTGCGCCCGTGGATATCACATTGAACGCGGGCGGTCAGGCGGAAGCCGTCACCGGACAGGTCGTGTCCGGCAACTACTACTCGGCGCTCGGCGTGCCGGCGTTGGTGGGTCGCACGATCACAGATGCTGACGATCGTGCCGACGTGACTCCCGTCGCGGTGCTCAGCCATCGTTTATGGACCACGCGCTTTAACAGTGATCAGGCAATCATCGGCAAACAGGTAAACATCAACAATGTCGCTTTCACCATCGCAGGTGTGACGCCGAC
>DATNJO010000325.1:0-4463 GCA_035603895.1 Pyrinomonadaceae bacterium | reverse complement strand
AAGCGCGTCAGCAACGACGAGCGCGCGTGGTTCGCCCACCACATCGAGCCGGTAACGAATCTTCAGGTAGTCTTTCCACGCTTGTGGTCCGGTGCCCGCCTCAACTGTCGTGCCGTCCCAGTTCACAAACTCCTGCACGTGCAGACGGTGTAAAACTTCCTGAAGCTCACTGGCAGTTATGTGCAAACGTTTGCGCCAAACTTCGAACGACGAGACCTGATCTTCTCCCGCAGCAGCTTCCCACAACAGACGAATCAACAGGTGACGCGTTTCCAGCCGCGGCGAGATCTCTTCCAGCAAGTAAACAAAATGGCGGTGCAAATGGCCGCCAAAGAGTTCGTCGACGTAAAGACGTTCGCAATCGAGATACGAATTGAGCGCGACGTGCTTCTCACGTGCGGCTTGCAGAAAGATGTTGATGAAGAACGGGCTACCGGCGAACTGTTGGACCAGCAGATCGCGCGCGGCTTCGCTCGTTACTACGTGTTGGCGTTGGGCCACATGCTCGACGAGCAGCGAAGCGTCTTTGGCGTTCAGCCGTTTAAGACGCAACAGATCGAGTAACTCAAAATTGCACTCAGCTTCGTGCGCCGCTTCCAGAATCTGGCGCCGCAAGCCCGCGAGTACGAAAGTAAAACCACCGCGGCCGAACACGCGCAGAACTTCCGTTCCCAACACGACCGCGCCGTTCAGATACTCGGCCAGTTGCGCTCCGTCCAACATGATCAACGGACGGCCGCGTCCCGCCGGGATGCGTTGCGGAGCGCCAAGACAAAAACGAACCAGCGCCTTATCGTCGTTACTGAAACGCAGACGCGTGTACGATTCGTTCAATTGTTCGATCCATTCGTGATCGCCGGGCGGCGCGAGCTCGAGCAGATCATGAAGCGTCAGCGTGGCATTCGAAACAAACGGTTCGTTGCGTCGAAACGCGATGTACTGCTGAAGAAACGTGTTGAGAAACTCGATCGCCGCGCTCACCGCGGTTGTTTCGTTGCGCGTGAACGCGAAGTAGATCGGAATGACTTCGGTGCGTTGATTGAAGATTCGATCGTAAGCCTGGCGCAGCAGTTCGGAGACGCCGGCAGACGGTTCCATGAGCAACAACAGACCACGCCCGGCATTTTGCGCCGCAGCGTGAGTCATGACCGCCGCAAGCTCCTCGGTGCGCCCTACAAAATCGGGTGGCGCTACGCGGCCGAGAATGCGCCGGAAGTTCTCGCTTGAACTACCTGTGCTCATGTTGAAGCGTTTTCTTCACCGTAGAAGACGATCCTGTCCTTGCCCATGTGCTTCGCTTGATAAAGCGCGCGATCCGCCGCCGCGATAATGTTTTCCGAAGTGTTCACCATCGACGAAAACGTTGAGACACCAATGCTGACGGTCACGTGGCCCAACGGCTGAGTCTTGCCATGTGGAAAATGCGTGGTGCTGACGCGCTGCCGAATGCGATCCGCAATCGCGCCCGCTTCCACAATGCCGGTTTGCGGCAACAAGATGCAGAACTCTTCACCGCCGTAACGTGAAGCCACGTCCGCCGAACGCAACGCGCCCTTCAAACAGTGCGCGGTGATTTGTAGTGCAAGATCGCCGGCCTGGTGCCCGTTCTTGTCGTTGTATGCCTTGAAGTCGTCGATGTCGATCATCAGGAAGCTCATTGGATAGTCGTAACGTTTGGAACGATTCAACTCTTCCATGAGACGTTCTTCGAGATAACGCCGGTTCGGTAGCGCGGTTAGCGGATCGGTGATCGACATCAGTTGAAACTCGGTCGCGCGTTCCTGCCATTCGGCGCGTTCGAGTGCGAGCGCTACTTGCGGTCCGATGATTTCCAACAGCCCGAGATCGACTTCATCAAAGGAACGACCCCCGGCTTTGTCAGTAACGTTTAAGACGCCCACCTTGCGTCCGCCGATGATGATCGGATAACTGATGAATGAATCCGTTTTGTAACGACGCTCAGGCGCAGCCGGCGTGCGGCCTTCGCGACGCAGATCGGTGACGATCAATGGTTTGCCGCTGTCGATCACATGTCCCGACACACCTTCACCGACGCGAATCGGTCCAACCTTCGCCGGATCGGTTGCGAACCCGCTGGCGGCTTTCAGAACCAGTTCGTTTGAATCCTCATGCAGCACGAATATCGAGGCGCGTTCTGATTGCAACAACTCTTTCGAGTTACTGACGATGGAGTTGTAGGTCTTCGCCGGATCGGCACAACTGATGCGCTCGAGAAAGTGCTGGAGTGAGTTTGTAAAACGCGAACGCGACTCCAGTTCGGTCCGTAAACGACGGATTTCCTTTTCGAGATCCGGTTCCGCTGGCGGTTCGGTTGGTTGGGGTTGCTGTTTCGCTTTGGATTTATCGGAACCGTTTGACGAGGCGCCGTGGAAATGCTGCGTACTTCTGTCTACGCGTTCGGCGAGTTCATCGAGGCGTTGCGCTTCGGAAAAGATCACGTTTGAAAACGTCTCATCGGCGGCAAGGCTTTGCAGGTCACCGGCGCGGAAGCGTTCCATCAGTTGCTGGTAATCAGCGCCCTTGAGGAAGGCGCGGCCGCCAATCATTGCCAGGTTGCGTTTGCCGCCCAGCTCGATTCGCTTCGCAAAACACTGCAATCCGGCGTGACATTTGTATTCGATCGTGCCGCCGGCCTTGGTTGCTTCCGCATGGGCGGCGCCGCAGTAAGGCTCGCAGAGTTGTGCGTGCTCGGGCGAAGTCTGAAACGCGTGACAAATCGAATTATTGTTGGAAACGACGACTGCGGGTGGCTGGTGACCATCGACCAGAATCAAGGCGAGCCCCGAGTTGCCCGCGAGTCCATCCTGAACCTCCGGCCACGCGGGAGGGGCGTCTTCGCGGTGTTCTTGAGTATTTGGGGCAATGGGGGACTTCTTCATTAGCTTCTGGGCACAAGCATATAGAGATCTCCATCATCCGCACACGAGGATTACCTTAGTCCTAAACACCCAATGGGTAGGGGATTTCAAGGGGAAGCCTGTTCGGAGTTCAAGCTTTAGCTTGTTTCCGTGCAGCAGCAGCCTAAAGGCTGAACTCCAAACCTCAGGAAGCTTATTCGAGGCCGGGAGCAGAACCGGGCGGAACCTCCTCGATGTGAGGCATCGCCGGGCTAATCCTGACGCAAGCGGCGAAATGCGCAGGTTTGATCTCAACTAGTTGAGGAACCACCTCCTTGCAAACATCAATCGCATAGGGACAACGAGTATGAAAGGGACATCCCGTTGGCGGATTGATTGGCGAGGGAACGTCGCCCTCCAGCATTATACGTTGTCTCGTCGCTTCGATCTCTGGATCGGGGACGGGCACAGCAGAAATCAGCGCCTTCGTGTAAGGCATTAACGGTTCAACGTAGATGGTCTTGGCGTCGGCAAGTTCAACCAGCTTGCCGAGGTACATCACCGCCACCCGATCTGAAACGTGCCGGATCGCCCGCAGATCGTGTGAGATGAAAAGATAAGTGAGGTTCTTCTCTCGCCGCAACTTCTCCAGCAGGTTCATGATCTGAGCCTGAATCGAGACGTCCAGCGCCGAGATCGGTTCGTCGGCGACGATGAAGTCGGGATCGACGGCCAGCGCGCGTGCAATGCCGATGCGTTGGCGTTGTCCGCCGGAAAACTCGTGAGGATATCGTTTGATGAATCTCTTGCTGAGACCGACGGTTTCGAGGAGTTCCTGGACGCGTTGTTCTGCTTCCCTTCCTCGTGCGAGACGAAACGTCTCTAACGGTTCGCCAACAATCTGCCCCACGGTCATGCGTGGATTCAGCGACGCGTAAGGATCCTGAAAGATGATTTGCAGATGACGCCGTTGTTCGCGCAACTGTCTGCCCGAGAGATGGGCCAGGTCGTTGTTGCGATAGAAAACTTGCCCGCTGGTTGGTTCGGTGAGTCGCAGGATCGCGCGGCCGAGCGTTGATTTACCGCAACCGGATTCGCCGACGAGTCCGAGAGTCTCACCCTTCGCAATGTCGACCGTGACGCCATCGACCGCCTTGACGACGCGGTTGCCGCCGAGCTTGAAGTGCACCCGTAGATCTTTAATGGCGATGAGAGTTTCAGCCACCATAAACCTCGTTGGCAAAATGACAGAGTGAATGATGATCGGGTGTTAACTCGACAAACGGTGGAAACTCGCGCCGGCAGATATCCTCCGCGCGTTCGCAACGCTCGGCAAACGGACAGCCGGGTTTCAAATGGGCCACATCGGGCGGCAATCCGGGAATCTGATAAAGCTTGCCTTGCTCGGCTGTCGGATCGGGCACGGAACGTAGCAGTCCTTTGGTGTACGGATTACCCGGACGCGCGAACAATTCCTTCGTCTTGGCTTGTTCGAAGATCTTTCCGGCGTACATCACGATCACGTGATCGGTCATGCCGGCTACGACGCCGAGATCGTGAGTGATCAGGATGACGCTCGTTCCCGTTTCTTGTTTGAGTTTCTTG
>DATNJO010000324.1:0-4701 GCA_035603895.1 Pyrinomonadaceae bacterium | reverse complement strand
AGATGAGCGCATCCGTCGGAGTACAAACGATCGGCTCGTAATTCATATTGAACGACGTGTTAAGTAGGATCGGACAACCAGTCAGTCGTTCGAAAATGCGTAGCAGTTGTGCAAATCGAGGGTTGGTGTCTTCGTGGACAGTTTGCACACGAGCCGATCCGTCGACGTGTGTGATGGCAGGAAGTTTGATCGGCGACTTTACCTGACACGTTTCCAGCATGTATCTGGAAGCATGATCGAGATCGAAGTGGATGCCGGCACGTTCCTCCAGCACTGCCGGCGCGAAAGGCCGGAACGATTCGCGCTGTTTGATGATCGAGTTGATACGATCCTGCGTTGTGTCTCCGCGGGGATCAGCGAGAATCGAGCGTGCGCCCAACGCGCGTGGTCCAAACTCCATACGTCCGTGAAACCAGCCGATAATCTTGCCTGCGGCCAGCATCTTCGCGACTGTTTCGAGTAGTTCATCCTGGCGGCCACGGAAGTCCCGCGCCTTCATACCGGTCGACTCAACAAAGGATGCCACTTCGTCACTGGTAAACGCCGGCCCCAGGTAAGCGTGGTGAAAGGTGCTTAACGATTCCGCTTTCCCATTCGTATGACGCATGTGCGCAATCGCTGCCGCACCAAGCGCTCCTCCGGAATCACCTGCGGCAGGCTGGACAAACATGCCTTTAAAAGGACCCTCGCGTTTGATTCTCCCATTGGCTACGCAGTTAAGGGCCACACCACCAGCCATGCAAAGATTCTCCATGCCGGTCAGTTCGTGCAAGTACTTGAGCTTGCCCATCAGGATTTCTTCAAGCACGTATTGAAGACTGCGCGCGAGATCCTTATGGAAGTCGAGAATCTCAGTTCTCGGTTGCCGTGGCGGATGACCAAACAAACCCGCCATTTCGTCGGAGTGCATTCGGTTGAACGAAGTGAAGTCGAAATAACGCAAGTCAAGTCGATATTGGCCACCCGGCTCGTCGATAATCAACTTCCTGATCAGGTCGGCGTGGCGTGGCTGGCCATAAGGCGCAAGCCCCATCACTTTGTACTCGCCTTCGTTGACCTCAAAACCCAGGTAGCCGGTAATCGTGCTGTAGAGCAGTCCGAGCGAATGTGGAAACTCAACCGTTTCCAGAATCTCAAGATCATTGCCGGAGCCACGCCCGAAGCTGGTCGTGTCCCACTCACCGACTCCATCGACAGTGAGGATCGCTGCTTCTTTGAAACCTGAATAATAGAAACTGCTCGCGGCATGAGCCAGGTGATGCCCCACGTAATCGATTTGACCGTCATAACCCAGCACTTCCCGGATCTCACGTGTCGGCCGGCGGGGATCGAGCCGAGACAAAATCTTCTTCTCAGACGGCAAGCCTGGCAACATCATCCATATCTGGCGTGCTAACTTTTTGGTGGGCTCCTCGTAATAAGCAACAGAATCGATTTCATCGATCGTCAGGCCACCTGCTTCGAGGCAATAGTTGAAAGCGCCTTTAGGAATTCCCGCGTCGTGTTTCTTACGTGAGAAGCGTTCCTCCTCGGCCGCTGCGATGAGCACTCCGTCTTTAAGCAGACAACAGGCAGCATCGTGAAAAAAACAGGAAATTCCAATGATGTTGTTGGACATATCCGATCCTCTTGTCGACGTACTTTATAGTTGCGAGGCAATCTCGCAGAGGCGGCGCTCCGAATTTTCGTTATCATGACATCCTTTACATTTTATTATCAATACCCGCGGGCTCGGTGGAGCGTTCAATGGTGGCGCCCACTACCAAAGGACAACTCTCTTTACGATTTCTGAATTACCATTTACCATTGCCGCATTTATGCAAACATAGTCATCCACCAGTTTCCTACTTTTGAATTTGTGAAATCTCCTCGTAAGTTTTGGGTAATCGAAGCCGCGACGTGGCCCTTTGATGAACCGAGATGCTGGAAAAAAGGTCTATGAATTTAAAGGGTTCCGCCTTGACGGACCGCAACGTCGCCTTCTGCATCACGGCCAGCCAGTTCAGCTCAAATCCAAAATTTTCGATCTCTTGCTTTTTCTCGTAGAGATGCGAGGCCAACTCATCGAAAAGGATGAGCTGATGAAAGAGATCTGGCCCGACACGATTGTTGAAGAGAACAACATCACCGTCAGTATGTCCGTCCTCCGGAAAATACTCGGCGAGGAACGTCTCGGACGAGAGTTTATCGAAACAGTTCCGCGCCGGGGCTATCGCTTCGTTGCCGAAGTAAAAGAAATTCCGGTGATTCCGCTGCGCACTGAAACCGGTGCAGGGGCCATACAAGCAGTAGCCTACGAATCGAGCGAAGCCGAAACTCCCATTGATTCACTCGCAATCTTACCAGTGCGCAGCGATAGTGAAGATCAAAATGTCGAATATCTTTCGGACGGTATTACTGAAGCCATCATCAACACTTTGTCTCAGATCCCGAAGCTTCGTGTGCTGGCCCGCAGTACTGTCTTTCGCTTCAAAGCAAAAGACGTTGACCCTCAGGAAGTGGGCAAGCTGCTGAATGTCAGGGCCGTCATGCTCATTCGCGTCGCGCAGTGGGCCGATACGCTGATCATTAAAAGCGAAATGGTCAGGGTCTTCGACGGAACCCAGATCTGGGGACAACAGTACAATCGCAGACCTTCGGATCTTCTGGTTATCCAGGAGGAAATCGCAAAGGACATCTCCGAGAGTTTAAAACTCAAGCTGACCCTGCAACAGCAAACGCGCCTCACCAAGCGCTACACAGAGAACAGCGAAGCCTACAAACTCTACATGCGCGGACGTTATTTCTGGAACAGGTACTCGAAAGAATGGGTCTTGAAGAGTATCGAGGCTTTCAAGCAGGCAATAGCGATTGACGCATCTTACGCACTGGCATACAGCGGCATGGCCGACGCGTATTTCCGGCTTTCAAACATTCACATGCCGCCGCGCATGGTTTTGCCAAAAGCGAAGGAAGCGGCGCTTAAAGCAGTGGAAATCGACGACGATCTGGCAGAGGCTCACGCGTCGTTGGGGCTCGTGCGAGTCTACTTCGATCAGGATTGGACTGCGGCTGAAAGCGAGTTTAAGAAGTGCCTGGAATTGAATCCGGATTTCGTCCCGGCTCATCAGCGCTATGGCTCGTATCTGGCCTTCATCGGCCGCTTTGAGGAGTCTCTGAAACACTACAGACACGCTATCGAACTCGATCCGTTCTCACTACAGATCAACATGAATATCGCTACCAATTATTATCTGATGGGCGAGAGCGACACAGCGATCAGTCATCTCGAGAAAACTCTCGAGCTTGAACCTGATTACATGCCTACGCACTTTGTCATGGGTTGCGCTTACATCCAAAAGGGCGAGTTGGTGAAAGCGATTGAGGAGTTTCAGTACATTTACAAGCTGGATGAGGAGAGCTACATGGCCCTTGGCTTCATGGGTTATGCCCATGCATTGGCAGGCCAGATGGACGAAGCAAGAAACCTCCTGAACATCCTGAAGGATATCTCACTCAGAAGCTACGTTTCGCCTTATAGCTTCGTAGTTATCTATCTGGGGTTGGGTCTAAAAGATGAGGCTCTCGAATTGCTCGAGCACCTTTATGAAGAGAAGAACGACTGGATGGTATGGCTCAAAGTGAGCCCCGAACTCAAGATCTTGCGCGACGATTTCCGGTTCAAAGACCTAATCAGCAGGATCGGATTTCCTAAGTGATTACGCGTTATCGCCGCTCGCTGACGGGGTGCTTAGGCCACTCCTCATCAACTCACTCGTTGGAAACTGCACTCCGAGAACATTCAAACAGTAATCAATCCATTCCGCGGTGACGTTGTTGAAGATGATGTTCTCGTTGACAAAGATGCTGTCCGTCACGGTGAAATCCTCTTGCAGGTAGAGGTAAGTTGAATCGGTCAGATCTCTTTCCACTTCTACTATATCGCCATCAACTTCTTGTCTGACCCTTCTGGCGTTCTTGCGGTTTTCAGTCCAGGAGGGGAATTGGCGAAGTAATTTTAGCGGATAACCTTTGCAATGTTTTCCAAGGGTGGACATCGTTATCCTCACGCGTAATCAATGGTTGAAGGCGAGCTTCTTGAGAAACGCTCTTTCGATCATCAGGCGTCCCTGATAGCTAACCGACGAAAGGAGAACCACAACACGATCCCGGTCGGAAGTTGCACGGTGGACGGTACCTTCCAAACCCTTAAACGGACCGTTCTCCAACTTCACCCTATCGCCGGGATAGAGGGCTTCTATGTTTACAAGTCCGCCTTCGCCGATCTGCGACTGAATGGTCTCGATAATGAAATCGTCGATCGGGCATGGCTTCAGTCCGAAGGAGACCACTCCACAAACACCTCTTGTGTAGTTGACCTTGTGAAGTAAGGCTTCGCAGTTGAACTGAGCAAAGAGATAACGAGGAAAGAGGTTCTTAACCGCAGCCCGCGGCCTGCCTGAACTGCGGCCGTATTCCAGTTCTTTGAATTTCGGCATGAGGGTCTTTACGCCCCCAGCCCGCAGGTTGCTTTCAGCGCGCTCTTCTTCTCTTGGTTTGGTATAAACCGCGTACCATAGAGGGCTCTCGCTCGTTGCCGCTGAGTTCAATGGATTAGTCCTCCTTCCGAGTCGTTTTCACTCTTGACTGCCTCCCATGCATCAGCTTGTGTGTTAGCGAAGTACAGAGTGCGGCCATCGGGCATAGTCCGTTCGTAGATCA
>DATNJO010000323.1:0-3814 GCA_035603895.1 Pyrinomonadaceae bacterium | reverse complement strand
GATAGACGCCACCACCAACTTCACTGATCTGGTACGCGTTGCCGATGAAAATCTCGTCACCGTTACGCGGATTGACGAGGATGCTGGTGAAGTCGCCGAAGGGAAGATTGCCACCACGACGCTTCCACGTCTTGCCGCCGTCGTGTGACACGAAGACTGTTTGTTTCGTGCCTACGTAAACGTAGTCTGGACGCTGCGGATCCTGCACCACAGTGTTCACGGGCATATCAGTTGGAACGCCCTGAACCTGCTCCCAGGTGTTGCCGCTGTCGCGCGAAACGAGCACGCCCGAACTCGGCGTTCCGACCCATATTGTTTCGGGTTCTTTTAGATTCGTCGAGATACAAGTGGTCCGCGAATCGTGACTTCCGTATGAGAGTTTTTGCCAACCCTTGTTTGGATCGAGACTGCGATACAGGCCCGCGTTGGTTGCCGCGAGATAACCCGGTTGCTGTGTGTCAGCATCGATCGTATGGACCAACGCGTTCACCGCATCCGCGAGGATAACGTTTGCTTTCTCCGTTTCTGCTGCACCAGCGCCACCGCCGATTCCGAGTGCCGCGAGCGTGATCGCATCGAGCTTACCCGTTACCGGTAAGTGCCGATCGGTTTGAAACTTCTTCAGTGCCGCGATTGTTGCCGATCCTGCTCTTCCGTCGGGTTCGCCGAGATGGTAGCCGCCGTTCAGCAACGCCTGCTGCGCTTGCAGAATTGTTTCTTTGGTAACTGCCGCGGCACGGCGCGCGGTCGTCGCGGCTGGGCGCTTAGCGCCTTTCTTCGGTGTAGCCTTCTTCTTCTCCGCGGGATCTGTTGGAGACCAGACAGGCGCCCACGTCGCACCACGATCGAGCGAGCGATACACGCCGAGGTTTGTTCCGAGGTACAACAAGTTAGCATCGCGCGTATCCTGAACGATCGCGTAAGTGATCAAACGCGAGGGCATACTGCGCATTGATGGACGCCACGTTTCGCCGTTGTCGTTGCTGACGAAGAAGAAACCTCCGCCGGTCGCAGTGTTGATGGTCGAGGCGTAAAGACGGTTAGCTGTTTCACGATCGGGAAGAATCGCATAAGCGAATCGTCCACTGAACCCGCCGTTGCTGGGTGTGAACGTCTTGCCGCCGTCGTTTGAAATCATGATGCCGTAGTTGTTGGTCCCGATGTAAATCATGTCGGGACGCGATGGATGCACGGCGATCGAGTTGATCTCGAGCTGCCGCGAAGTCGTCACCATCCACGAGTCGGCATCGCCGCTTTTATCTGAACGCCAGAAGCCTTCAGTGGTGCCGGCAAACACAATGCCTGCCACTGACGGGTGTTGCAGGATCGCGCGTGTGCGGCGCGACTGCGAGGGAATGCCCTGCACCTTGCGCCAGTTCTCGCCCGAGTTCTTGCTCTCGTAAATGCCGCTGCACGCGGAAGCGATAATGTGATTCGGGTCGCGCGGATCAATATCGATGGCGAAGATGTCGGAGTCATCGATCATGCCTTCCCTGATCGACTTCCACGTTTGGCCGCCATCGATTGATTTGTACGGCAGCCAGAAGGTGCCGGCATAAATCGTGTTTGTCGTGCGCGGATCGATGGCGAGCGACTCGACGTGAAGCAAGCCGGCGACTTTTTGCGTCGGCAGTTGTTTCCAGGTGTCGCCTGCGTCGTCAGAGCGATAGATCGTGTTGTAGGTACCGGCGATGAGCGTGTCGGGATTCGATTCAGATTGCGCGAGCGAGTGGATCGCTTCGTTTTTCAACTGTGCGCTTTCTTTCCAGGTAACGCCGCCGTCAGTCGATTTGAAGAACCCTCCCGGATTGTCGTGACGATGAGCGCCTACATAAATGACTTTCGAATTACGCGGATCGACGATGATGTTGTCGATGAAAACTCTGGGTTTGCCGAAGTTGTAGAGCAGTTGCCACTGGTGTCCGGCGTCGGCAGACGTATAGATCTGCCCGTCGAGCGTACCAAAGTAAAAGCGATCGGGATTTCCCGGATCCACGACTAGGCCGCGAACGTCGCCTCCCGGAGGGCCTGTAGTGCGCCAGTCGTTCGAATAGAACGTGGGATCGCTCGCGTCGTCAACCGTGCGAGCTATGGCAGGGTTAAAGGCGACAGAGAGGCCAAGGAGTGCAAAGACGGCGATTACCAGGGGGAGCCGCACATAAAACATTCTCATCGTTAATCTCATCCAGGGTTTTCAACAGCAGGAGCAACGTCGCTCACCTGCCGCATAGTTTATTACAGTTTCATTGCTTTGTATCTGAAAAGCTGCCGACACCCGGATAGGATGCCGCGGCGACAAGCGCCAGTTGCACTTTTTGCGCGAATGGAAACGGGCGATGTTCTGCAAGAGAACATCGCCCGTTCTGTAAAGGTTTGGTTCGGTTGAACTAAACCAGGCCGTTATTTATTCATCACCACGGCGCCGGCGCGGAGCAGGTCGTCTCCTGCATTCCGGACAGGGCGAGATGACGTTTGACGTATCAGCCGCTGGTGCAGTTGCGCCTGACGGCACAATCCAGAGCTGAACTGTCAGGTCTGCACGGCAACCACCATCGACGACCGTGATGCGGCCAGCTTCGATTCCGCGCGTATTGACGAGATAGTCTTTAGCACGGTCTCCACGCTGTTGGCCTTCACCCGAACACGTTCCGTACACGATGATCGTGCCGGTGGCGGTTGGGTCGTTCTGGAGTTGAATCGCGTAGTTGTCGAGTCTGGCCTTCTCATCGTTGAAGCGGATGTTGCCATACTCGTCAAACTTCGACGGCTCTCTCGGTGGCGTCTTGATGTTCGTGGTGCAGGACGCTGTCGTGCCGGTGCAGCTCGGATCCGCGCCGCCAATGCTGACGGTAGCGGTTACGGACTGACCAGACAGACCGGCGGTATCGACCGTAATGGTCGAGGTTCCCTGACCGCTGCTGATGGTGCCAGCCGAGACTGACCAGTTATAAGTCCACGTCGCACCCGAGTCACCGCCGGACACGCTGGCGGTATACGTGATCGGTTGACCTGGGTCAACGTCACTCGGGCAGCTAACCGAAACAACCGGGCACGGCGGTGGCGGTTTCACACAGTTCGTGCAGTCAGCAACCGTAACGGTGGCCGAGCTGGTGGCTGTGTGTCCGGGATTACCGTCGTTGACTTCAACGGAGGCCGTATAAGTGCCGTTAGCGACTCCGCTGAGGTCCCAGGTTACCGAGCGGCCTTCACCGCTCAAACGTCCACCAGTTACCGACCAGGTGTAGAGCAACTGATCGTTGTCCACGTCGGTCGCGTTTGCCGTCAGGGTCACTTCGTTTCCGCTCGGCGTGCAGTCTGACGAGCTTGTTCCCGGCGGGCAGGGCCGCAGGATCGAGCTGACTGAAGCGGTCGCGGCGACGGTCGGTGGCTGATTTGGCGGTTTCGGTGGAGTTCGGGCATTACGCCGTCCAACGAAGAACTGAGCGATAAAGCCATTCGGTTCGTCAGAGAAGATGAAATTGGTCGGGAAGCCTTGCGACGTCGCAACAACGTTGGTTCCTGGAACTACCACGAGACCGCGACCAATCACATTGACGTTAGTAATCTGCTGAACCGGAACATTGAAACCGGCTTCAACTGGATCGAAGTGATCCATGTCCTGCTGATTCAGGTGTCTGCGATAAGCGAGACCGAAACCGAACCAGCGACGCGGGTAGATCTTGATACCGCCGAGTGCTTCGACTGGATTGTTGTTGAAAGCATTCGGCGTTGCGCCGCCAACGTAAGTCGTCGATCTGACTTCGACGACCGGCTGGAAGTGCTTGTTGATCGGGAAGTCGAAACCGATGCCGGC
>DATNJO010000322.1:0-2956 GCA_035603895.1 Pyrinomonadaceae bacterium | reverse complement strand
TGATGGAGGTCGATAGTCCAAACGGGAATCGTGGACCGGAGCCGATTTCGGCCGTTGTCGCGCAAGCAGGTGAGTATTCGGTCGAAGTACGCGCACCGAACAAGAGTGCACCGCCGGGCACTTATGAGATCAAACTCGAAGCAGTGCGCGAGCCAACACCTGGCGATCGTGCGCAAGCGGATGCCGAGCGCGAGTTCCGGGAAGCGCAAAAGCTCGCGCGACAGCCGGCAGCCGACTCACGCCGCGCAGCGTTGGAAAAGTTTGCAGCGCTCGTACCTGTATTTCGGAAACTCGAAGACCG
This sequence comes from Pyrinomonadaceae bacterium, assembly GCA_035603895.1. Taxonomy (GTDB): domain Bacteria; phylum Acidobacteriota; class Blastocatellia; order Pyrinomonadales; family Pyrinomonadaceae; genus PSRF01. Next base: position 2,655 of record DATNJO010000322.1, on the reverse strand, counting down.
TCCAATGGAAGTTCTCACCCTGAACACAGCCGCGCTCGGCTACCACGCAACAGGCGAACTGACGAAGGCGCTCGATTTCTATGGGCAGGCTGTCCCGCTAAGTCGAGCCCTCGGATACCTCGCCATCGAGGCGGCGCTGCTGAATAACATCGGCGGCGTTTACGACATTCTCGGCGAGCCGCAGAAGGCTTTTGATTATTACTGGCAAGCGCTCCCGCTCTGGCAAAGTTTGAAGAATGACAGTGGCCAGGGCGACACGCTCAACAACATCGGCGTCATCTATTTCAATCTCGGCGAAGTGCAGAAGGCGCTCGAGTATTACCAACAGGCGTTGCCGCTCCGGCAAGCGAGCGGTAACAAGCGACGCGAGGCTGATACGCTCGATAACATCGGGATCGTCTATCGCGTGCTTGGCGATCCGCCGCAGGCTTTCGAACATTTGCAACGCGCGCTCGACCTGCGACGCGAGGTGAAGGATGTGGCTGGCGAGGCGAACTCGCTCCACTACATCGGCTACACGTATGCCGCGCTGGATGAACCGGAAAAAGCTCTCGACTACTACGAGCGCGCGCTCCCACTCCGCCGCTCAGCAGGTGACCGCCGAGGTGAAGCAGTCACACTCAATGCGACAGGAGAGATTTATGCCCTGCGCGGCGAGACCGACAAGGCTTTCGCGCACCACCAGCAGGCGTTGCAACTCTTGCGCGCCGTCGGTGACCGTCGACTGGAAGCTGTCACACAGGCTCTCATCGGAAACATTCACGCGCTTTCAGGACGTTCGCAGGAAGCGGTTGAAAACTACGCGCAGTCGATTTCGATTTTCGAGTCGCTGGGAGCGAAGCGCGATGAAGCGTGGGCGCGACAGGGACTGGCGCGCGTCGAGCGAGAGCGCGGTAACCTCGGCGAAGCGCGCCGCCAAATTGAAACTACACTCGCTCAGGTGGAGGCGTTGCGCGTTCAAGTCAGTAGCCGCCATTTGCGCGCTTCCTATCTCGCCACGAAGCAGAACGCCTACGAGTTTTATACCGATCTGTTGATGTTGATGCACCGCCGCGATCCAGACGCGGGCCATGATGCTGTTGCGTTTCAGGTGAGCGAGCGTGCACGTGCACGTGGTTTTCGGGAGATGCTCGTTGAGTCGGGCGTCGATCTGCGGCAGGGTGTCGATCCGGCGTTGCTCGACCGGGAGCGCGATCTCTCGCAGGTGCTCAACGCAAAAGCCGAACGCCTGATGCGTTTGCGCGGACAACGGAACACTGACGAACAGGTTGCGGTGTTGAAGAAGGAAGTCGGTGCGTTGGAAAACGAGTATCAGCAGGTTCAGGGGGATATCCGCCGTCGCAGTCCGCACTACGCTGCGATCATTCAGCCGGCGACGCTCGCGCTTCGAGAAGTGCAGCAACAGTTGCTCGACCCGGACACGATGTTGCTTGAATACTCGCTGGGTTCCGAACGCAGCTATCTTTGGGCCATCACTCAAAACTCATACGAGAGTTACGAACTACCTGCGCGTGAGCGGATCGAGCAGTCTGCGCGGCGGCTTTACAGTCTTGTAAGGGCGCGCAGCGTTAAGAAAAAGAACGAGAGTGAAGCGCAAAGACGGGAACGAATCAGACGGGCTGATGCGGAGTTGACGAAAGCTGCCGCGGAGCTTGGCGAGATGGTGCTTGGACCAGTCGCCCCGGAGTTGGGATCGAACCGTCTGGCGATCGTCGCGGACGGAATGCTGCAATACATTCCGTTTGCGATGCTTCCCGTTCCGGATGTTCGTGGCCGCTCGGTGTACCAGCCTTTGATTGTTAAGCACGAGATCGTGACTCTCGCGTCCGCGTCGGCGCTCGCGGTGCAACGAAGAGAGCGAGCGGGACGAAAGACGGCGCCGCGGGATATCGCTGTCATCGCGGATCCGGTGTTTGACGTCGCCGATCCGCGCGTCAAAAGCGGCGTTCGCGAGCAAACGCAAGCCGCGGACTCTTACGCTACACGCATCGTCGAACACTTAAGCGACGGCGAAGCAAAACTCCGCATTCCGCGCTTGCCGTTCACGAGACAGGAGGCCGAGCGGATCCTGTCGGTCATGCCCGCGGGCGCAAATCTCAAAGCGGTTGACTTCAATGCGCAGCGCGCAGCAGCTCTCGCCGGAGAGTTGCGCGAGTATCGTTACATTCATTTCGCCACGCACGGTTACATCGACAGCGAGAAGCCGGGGCTTTCCGCGATCGTGCTCTCGCTGGTTGATGAACGCGGGCAGGCGCGCGATGGCTTTCTGCGCGCGCAGGAAATCTACAACCTGCAATTGCCGGCGGAGCTCGTTGTACTGAGCGCGTGTCAGACGGGTTTGGGCCGCGAGATCAAAGGTGAGGGACTCGTAGGTTTGACTCGCGGTTTCATGTACGCGGGCGCGCCACGTGTCATCGTCAGTTTGTGGAGTGTGAGTGATAGAGGCACGGCAGATCTGATGGGCCGGCTTTATGCGGGAATGATCAAGAAGGGCCAACGCCCGGCCGCTGCGCTTCGATCGGCGCAGTTGGAGATGTGGCGACAGAAGGACTGGCGTTCGCCTTATTACTGGGCCGCGTTTGTACAGCAGGGCGAGTGGAGGTAGATGAGAACCCGATGTCAGGAACGATTCGTGGCGATCGTTTTCCCTGTCGT
>DATNJO010000321.1:0-2083 GCA_035603895.1 Pyrinomonadaceae bacterium | reverse complement strand
ATATTTCAAGAGAGGTACGAGAACGATCAGCGACAACATCACAAGCGCCATCAAAATCGTAATCATTCCGAGCATCAATCCCTGAAAGATGTTGTAGGTGGAAGCGGTCATGAGGATGAGACCCGGAATCACGCCGGCGCATATCACCGCCAACGACTTTGCCGAAAACGGATCTCTGTCTTTGAAAAAGAACGTGGTTCCGATTGCGATTAGCACGAAAAACAGCGGCCACTGGAAAAGATAACTCGAACCCGGAAGCAGAATGCTGGAGGTAACCGCAACGATTAACCAAATAAACATGGCCCCGACAGTCAGGTTGTTGAAAGTGATCCACTTATTCAGCCCGAGTATGAGCGTCGAGCTAATCGCAATGGCAAACGCGATAAAGCTGATCAGGAAAATATTGGCATTCCGCAACGGTAAGAAACCGGGTCGAACACTGAACAGCACGAGCAGAATAAAATTGACCACCACAACGGACAGAACGATGCTCACTAACGTCGTGACAAAACCCAGCGCCATGCCTTTGATAGTCAACTCTGTTCGCTTCAAGCCGATAATGGCCACGGCTACGAACAGTACGGTTAGCATGATGCTAATCGGCAACGTCCACTTGCCTGGATAAGTAACGAGTGTCATTCCGAGAATATCGAAATAGACAGCATCAGCAGCTTTTGTGTTTTCGAGATTGATATTTCCAAGATGACGGACCAGCGGCAAAGCGTAAGAACCGCCGTGCTGAATACTCCTCACGTCAATGCTGTCGAGGTCGTCGCGTTGGGAGTGGTAATGTGCAAGACCGCCGATGAAAGCGAAATTGTAGCCGGACATACCGGTCTTTTTGAACACGGTCAGGTCAGTGTCGTTCGGCAATATCGTATAGACGCTGTACATGAGCGAACTGGCGAACGGGTGTGGAGCTACTTTCGCAATCTGGTTGATTAACCAGCCGTTCTTGTCACTTGTCTCAAACATGAAGACGGGTCCCCTCGCACCGCGTGCTTCCAGGTTGAGTACCAGGGCTACGTTCTTCGCGAGTGGGTTGTCGTCCACAAAGCCCTTGCTGCCCAGCAATCCAATCTCTTCACCTTCGTTGAATAAAAAGATCACGTCATTCTTCAGAGGCGGGCTGGATTTCAAAGCGCGCAAAGTCTCCAGTAACACAACGACGCCTGCACCATCGTCACTCGCACCGGGACTATTTGGAACCGAATCGTAGTGCGCTGTCAGCAGAATTGCCTTCGCTTCCGGATCTGTTCCTTCGAGGCGGCCGATTATGTTCTTGACCGTTGCTCCGACAGCGCCATTTCTTGTCGGGACGGCAACGACAGTGCTCTGTACCTCCGCCTCAACTCCGATTTCCTGAAGTTTGCTTTGGATAACGCGGCGCACATCTTCCTGTGCTGCCGAACCAATCGGGTGCGGTGTAGTAGCAATGGTCCTGAGTGTTTCCATCGCGCGCGCCCCGGAAAACTCTGAAGCCGGAGCACTCGCATCGACCACGCTGGGAGGCCGCTGTAGATAAATGGCCAGACAGATCGCGGCAGCGATGAACGAGTACACTGCCAGGCCGAGCAAACATTTCTTCAGTGCAGTCTGCATGACTTAATTCCTTTTAGAGATTGAAGGATTTGAGGGTTTGTTGCTTAGTGAACGCTAGTCGTATTTCAGAGCAATGATCGGATCTACCTTGAGAGCTCTGCGCGCCGGAATGAAAATAGAAACCAGCGCCACACCGGTAAGAATCAGAGACACCACGATGAACGTCAGCGGGTCGGTCGCGCTGATGCCGTAGAGTAAACTGGTCAGGATACGCGTAATCGCGAAGGCGACTATCAATCCCAGCAATAACCCGACTCCTACCAGGCTCATGCCTTCCTTAATCACCATCAGCAGAACGTCTCGCTTCTGCGCGCCAAGCGCCATGCGAATGCCGATCTCCTGCGTCCGGCGAGTGACGGAGTAGCTCATCACGCCGTAGAGTCCAATGATACCGAGCAACAGCGCCACCAGACCGGCAGGACCAAGCAGCATCGCACCGACTCGCGGCACCAGCAGCGCCAGACCGAGATGTTCGCCACCA
>DATNJO010000320.1:0-7410 GCA_035603895.1 Pyrinomonadaceae bacterium | reverse complement strand
CATCCGGACGGTCCAACAACACGAAGTCACCGCCAAGGCCCTTCGGATTACTGTTCAGAATGTAACCGCCGTTAGCGGAAACGTTCACGTGTTTGCCAAGCCGTCCATCAACGACGCCGACAAAACCAAAGTCGCCAATGTCGCCGCCTGGACCTGCGCCACGCTGCATCTGATTAAAGCCGGAGAAATCATCGGCCTTGTCCGGATACCAGCGATAGAAAGCGACCAGGGCAACTCCGAGCGGATTGTTCGGACCGGTGAAGCGAATCTTCGCGCCCACCACGAAATTATTAAAGCTGCTCTCACCATACAGCCGGTTCACAAACGGAGCATCCGGCAAGTAGGTCGGCGCCACAGTGAACACTGTCGGGACGCGAATCGGGAGCGTCAACGCCGTTGCTGGAAGCACTGTTGTTGCCAGCACGACACCAGGCAGGATGCTTCCTACCGGTGAACCGATTCCCGGGAAGTTATCAGCCGTACCAAACGTTCCGCTGTTCGGCTGCACGACCGGTGGTCCAAGCAGCGCGTTGAAGCCCGGGAAACCAAACTGCTGGCCAATCTGGCCAGGTCCCAGACCAAACGTTCCCGCGGAACCGCCAACGAATGGGAACTGTACAAATGGCTGATTGTTCGTTGGACGAAACACTGCCGTGCCCGCGAGCGTGCCTACGTTCGGACCCGAAGGCGACAGGACCACTGCTGGTCCACTGCACAGGGTCGTACCGCAGAAGAGCTGCGAGTTCGGCAGATAGAAACTGGAAAGATTCTGCGGAGTATTGACCTTGATTCCGCGATAGCCGTTGGTCTTGAAAAAGACCTCCAGGTGGTCGTTGAGGCCGACGTTGAAGCTCAGCGGGACATCGACGATGTCGACGTTACCCGGATCACGATCGTAGTTGCTGTAAGCAATGCTGAACGTGAACTCGCCGCGTCGCAGCGTTGAGCCGTCGTAGATAGTAAAAAGCCCGGTTGGTCCACCCTCTGGACCACCGGTGCCAACTGCTGGAGACTGATTGCGCGGGTCTCTATCCGACCTGATAGTCTGTGCTGATACTGCGGCACACAGCACCAACGATACGAGCGCAGCTAAAAGCGCCCTAGTTGCGAGTCTCATCGCATTCCTCCTGCGAAATGAGTAATAAGAATTCGATGTAATAGTGCCGCCGTACCAACAAGTACGAAAACACCTTGTCGCCCCGGAGGCCCCAACTACACTGTCAAAAACTTTAACCGCTTGGACCACTAGGCCCAGCGGCGACGCTCGGACTGCGATGTTAACAGAATACTTCGGCCCTTCTCGCAGTACTCCATCTTCACTAATACGCTATACCCGAGTGACTCCCTGATCTGTTCATTCTTATAGAAAATGAACTACCCCTTGTCAATGACTTCGTCCCTCAAACCTGTTGCGCAAATATTGAGAAATCTTAACGCTGGTCCGAGTCGTAAATCCTGCCAGACCATACTCTACCTTAAATCCGAAATCAAGCCTTTTTCACTATTTAGCGGCGATCAGTTTATGTTTTTTCGGTCACGCATAGATGCCTCTGATGCGTGTGTCATAGGCCACGCGGTCTATCGCTAACATGTACGCCGCGGTCCTTGTATCGACCGAGTGTGAATCGGCATAACGACACAGATCGTTGAAGCTCGCGACCATCTTATGCTCGAGTCTTTCGTTCACTACATCCTCGGGCCAGAAGTACCCCATGCGGTCCTGCACCCACTCGAAGTAAGAGACCGTCACACCTCCCGCGTTCGCGAGGATGTCAGGGACCACGAAGATGCCTTTTTGGTGAAGTATTTCATCTGCTGAAGCGGTTGTCGGTCCATTCGCGCCCTCAGCCAACACTTTGCACTTCAACTTCTCGGCATTATGCCCCGTGATCTGATTCTCGGTCGCCGCCGGCACCAGCACGTCGCAATCGAGCTCCAACAGCTCCTGATTGTTGACAAACTCCACACCTTCGTAGCCCTCAAACGAGCGCGTGGTCTTCAAGTAACTCAAAGCCTGATCGATGTCGATTCCGTTTGGGTTGTAAATTCCACCGTGGATGTCCGATATCGCTACAACCTTGTAACCGGCGTGATGCATCAGTTGCGCACCGATTCCGCCAACGTTTCCCGAGCCTTGAACCACTACTCTCGTCTCGGACGGCGTCATCTTGAATCGCTTGATGGCTTCGTTGACAACAAACAGTATGCCGCGACCGGTCGCCTCGCGCCGGCCTGACGATCCGCCGAGGTCGATCGGCTTGCCCGTGACGACCGCGGTCACCGTGTGACGCGCGTGCATCGAGTAGGTGTCCATGATCCACGCCATGGTCTGCTCGTTGGTGTTCATGTCCGGCGCAGGCACGTCCTTTTCCGGTCCAATGAAGTCGAGCAACTCGGCCGCATAACGGCGCGTCATGCGTTCGAGTTCGCCGATCGACATCTGCTGCGGATCGCAAATGATGCCGCCTTTCGCCCCACCGAACGGAATGTTCACGACCGCGCACTTCCAGGTCATCCACGCTGCGAGCGCGCGCACTTCGTCGAGACTGACGTCAGGCGCGTAACGGATGCCGCCCTTCGCTGGTCCACGTGCAAAGTTATGCTGCACGCGATAACCCTCAAAGACCTGAATGCGTCCCGAATCCATGCGCGTCGGGATGTAGACCTTCAGCTCGCGGTTGGGAACTCTCAACACGGCGTAAAGATCGGGATCCAGGTTCAATAGCTGCGCCGCGCGATCGAAGCGCGACATCATCGACTCAAACGGGTTCTCTTCCTTTATCTCGCGAATATCGTCAACGTAAGTTGTGCTATACATGCTCGCCATAAAGCCCTCTCGGAACAGTGAAGTCGTACTTATCTCAATTACCCGCGCTTGATCTTTAGCGGCAAAACCTCGTTCATCGAACCACTGCGAAAGCCTTGCAGGTCCAACGTGACATACTTGAACCCAAGCTCACGAAAGCGCACCGACAGTTGCTCGATCACTTCTTTCTTTAACACGCGGTCCATCTCACTTGGAGCAATCTCCAGCCGGACCAGCGTGTCGTGATGTCTTACTCTGAACTCCTTGAAACCAAACTCTCGCAATATCTCCTCGCCACGATCGACCTTGCTCAACCGTTCGATCGTGACCGTGGTCCCATACGCAATGCGCGACGAGAGACACGGGCTGGCGGGTTTGTCCCAAGTCGGCAGTCCCGCGCGCTGACTTAATTCGCGCACCTCGCTCTTGCTCAGACCGACTTCGATCAGTGGACTGCGCACGGCATGTTGCTTCGCAGCCTGGCGTCCGGGACGAAAGTCGTCAATGTCGTCGGTGGTTGAACCGTCGACGATACACTCGACGCCGCGGCTGGCGCCGATGGATTCGAGTTTGCCGTATAGTTCGTCCTTGCAGAAGTAACACCGGTCCGCGTTGTTTGCGCGATAACTCGGGTTCTCCAACTCTTCGGTCTGAATTATTTCGTGATGAAAACCAAAATCGTTGACGACGCGCTCCATCTCGGTGCGCTGATACGAAGGCAAACTGGCTGACTCACCGGTGATGCAAATCGCCCGTGGTCCGAGTACGTCATTCGCGACGTAAGCAACATAGCTGCTGTCTACGCCCCCTGAGTAAGCCACGATCACCGAACCGAGCGAGCTAAGAATCTCGCGCAACTTCTGCTCTTTAAGAGTCGCACACTCGTGTGTCTCTTCTTCTTTGTGCAGGAGATTTTGCATTGAGTGGCCGCATGTTAGCTCATGCGCGAACGGCAAGGCAAACAACACCCGCAAAGAGGCACAAAGAGCACAAGTCAGTTGGACAATTGCGATCTTCTCGCTTGTGCTTCCTCTTGTGTTTCTTAACGCCTTTTGGTGGCTGATCGGACATGCTACTATCAGAACCTCCCCAGACCCGGTTTTCGATGCGCACATTACGCTGGAACAAATTCCTCCTGACGGCGACCTGCATGTTGCTGCTGGCGTTGAGCGCTGCTGTGCCTTCGCGCGCACAGGCAGAGCCTTTTGGCGACGATGCGACCGATCCGGTGCGACTGTTTGAACGCGGCCAGTCCGCTCACGCACGCGGCGACCTCACAAAAGCACTGAGCTACTACGAACAGGCACTAAAGGTTCGTCCCGAATTTCCCGAAGCACAATTTCAACGTGGCAACGCATTCGCCGAACTCGGGGAATACGATAAAGCGGAGGCCGCGTACCGCGCGGCAATCGCGTTGAAGAAAAACTGGTCACTGCCCTACTCCGCACTGGGCGCTTTGCAGATGCGCTACAAGCGCGACACAGAAGCCGAACAATCTTTTCGCCAGGCACTCGCAATCGACAAACAGGACGGACTCGCACTGCGTTTACTCGCAGACGTTCGTCTACGCGCCGGAGATGCGAAGGGAGCACTCGACTTCGCCACGCGTGCAACAGCGATCCCCGAAGTTCCTTCATCAGCGTGGATCACACTCGCACTCGCACAAAAAGCTAACGGCGACAAGACTGCCGCGAAGACAACTCTCAATCGCGTACTCGAAGACGATCCCCAGAACATCGCCGCACTGCTCGAACGCGCCGAGCTGTTAACTGACGAAAAACAGTTCGACCAAGCATTCGAAGATCTAACAACAGCGGCGAAAGCGAAGCCCGGAGACAAAGCGATCGCGGCGCGCCTCGCCGACACTTATCAAAAGGCGGGCAAACCGGCAGAAGCTCTGGCCGTAGCTAAAGCAGCGGGTCTCGAAGTGCCAAAGCCTGTTAACCCCGACGGCGTCGTAGGCACGCCCGAAGAGATCGAAGCCGCAAACAGCACTGATCCGGACATCTCTCGCAAGACGCTCGCCAAATTACTGGAAAAAAATCCTCGCAACGCGATGCTACTTGCGCATCTCGGTGCCTCGTACCGTACAGACAGTCCCGCACTATCGCTCGAATACTATCGCCAGGCAGCAGAGATTAAACCCGACTCTGCGGAGTACGCGCTCGGTTATGCCGCGGCGCTGGTGCAGGCACGCCGCTTTGACGACGCGGCCGGCATCCTGCGGCAAGTCGTGCGTCGAGATCCGCAAAACTACGCAGCGCACGCGAACCTGGCGACGGCGTTGTACGAATCGAAGCGCTATGGTGAAGCGTTAGCGGAGTATGAGTGGATCGTGGCGGCTAAACCGGAAATCGTGGTGGCCCATTATTTCATTGCCACCGCACATGATTATCTTGGAGAATACCCGCAAGCACTCGCATCGTACGAGAAGTTCCTGGCGGCTGCCAACGCCAGCACGAATCAACTCGAGATCGATAAAGTCAAACTGCGTTTGCCGAGCCTGCGCCGGCAAATTCAATTAGGAGAGGGCGCCAAGAAGAAGCCCTGAACGTTTTGAGTTCAAGCTTTAGCTTGCTCTGACAAGAACAACCTAAAGGTTGAACTCAGAACAGTTGAACTCAGAAAATGTCGTTGGCATTACAACGCACGCTTATCTTAACAACCACCGTCTTGCTGCTGGCGTGTGTCTATCTACCGTCTGTCCGCGCGCAAAGCGAGCAGCCGCAACCGCAAGCGACTCCACTCCCCGCACCGCCGCCGCTCAAACTGATCACCAAAGAAGAGCGGGCGCAACTCGAACAGACGAAAGATCAAAAGGATCGGCTGAAGCTGACGATGGAACTCGCGGTCGCGCATCTTACGCGTGCGGAACAACTGACGATGCAGACAGAATACGAGAAGGCTTCAGAAGAAGTCGGCTCGTATCACGCACTGATCGAAAACGCTCTCGAAGCGTTAGGCACGCTCAAACAAGACAGCGGCAAGACTCGCGATCTTTATAAACGACTGGAGATGGCGCTTCGCGCGCATGGTCCACGTTTGACTGCCATGCGCCGCGTGACGCCGCTCGAGTTTGCGGTCTGGATTAAAAAAGCGGAAGACTTTGCTCGCGACGGCCGGACCGAAGCACTCAACTCGTTCTACGGCCATACTGTCCTGCGCGAGCAGAAGAGCCCGGAAAAGCCTGAAGACAAACCTAAAGAGATACCAACGCCGACCCCTAAGAGTAAACAACAATGATCACTCGCACGCTCGCCGTCCTCCTGTTTCTCGGTGCAATGTGGTTCCCGTCTACCGCTGCTGCCCAGCAGCGCGATCATCTGACGCCACAGGAAGTCGATTTGGTGAAGGAAGCGCAGTTGCTCGACAAGCGTATCGACGTTTTCATCAAGGCGGCGGATCGACGCGTGTTTGTGATCAAGGGCGGCACGGCGGCCACCGCGCCGAAAGACAAACAGTCAAAGAAAGACGCGGAAAAGTGGGGTGAACTTCCGACGGGCTCGCGTGCGGAGTTGGTCTCCGACATTGCGCGCATTCTCGATGAAGCGATCACGAACATCGACGACGTCAGTTCGCGCGACGAACGTAATCCGCTGATCGGAAAGTCACTGCGAAAACTCGCTACCGCAGTGAACACGATCATGACGGAATTGAAACCGATGAGCGTCGAAGCTAAAAGCGACGCCGAGATCGCCAGTTTCGAATTACTCAACGAAGACGCTCAATCAATCCTCGAAGCCGTCACAAAACTCCCACCTGAAGTCGAGAAGAAAGCAAAAGCCAAGAATAAGTAGGCCACGGATTTTCACGAACAAACACGGATCACGATTGTCTGTGTCATCCGTGTAAGTCTGTGGCTCTAATCTCTTCCTTCCTTTAGTGTGTTTGTGGCACGTTTCACGGCTTCAACTATTCTCTCCAACCCTTCCTTCGCATTCGCGCCACTGCGATCGTCCAGCCCCTGCCGAAAATCCGTCAGCGGTTGGGCCGCATAACCCGTATAAATCCCGGGCGCGTAGATCTGGTGCTTGTACCACGCCCGCCCACGCAACCCGCGCTGATCGATAAACTGTCGCTCAGCATTCATCAACGCATCATTGATGCGCGCGAGTTTCGCTCGATCTCCGGTGCGAATCGCGTCCTGACGCGCCTTCTCGATCCGCTCGGCCTCTTTCGCAAAATCATCAATCGCCCCGATCATCGGCTTATCGTCAAACTGATCCGCCAGCTTACGCCAACCAGCGACTCTCATCGCGTCACGAAAGAACCCGCGTATCTCACTCGCATAATCCGTGTAGTCAAACGACAACCCATCCGCATCAGCGAGCCGCATCGCGAGCGTGCCCCAAATCTGCGCCGCAGCTACGTGATAAACGAACCCCGGATCGCCAAAGTGGTCCATCCAGTAAAACGAATCGTACGCCGAATGGTAAACGCCATAATCGCCGCCGAAGCCCATGTCAGTCGACGCGATCCCGAGATGTTGCAGAAACGGTGTGTAGTCTGAACCGGAACCAAGTGCTCCGATACGCGCTTCACCGCCAGTGTTTCGTTCTTCTTCGGAACGCCCTTCACGTGATTGATCCTGCCATTGCTGATAG
>DATNJO010000319.1:0-2471 GCA_035603895.1 Pyrinomonadaceae bacterium | reverse complement strand
TGGGCCAGAAGACCGGATCGTACGACGCCGTCAGGTTACTCAACATGTCGCCATACTGTGGCTGCGACACCAAATCATCCATCGAATGAAATCGTCTGCCCGCGACTTGCACGCTGCGATTACGCCGCTGACTCGACATTGTCGGTCTCGTCAGGTCTGCCAGAGGAGCCGTCTGATTAGGGTCGTAATCAGGGTTCATTCCGCCGGTCCAAATGTGCATCGTGTTGTGCGGATTCTGATCGAGAAAGCCAAACGAATCGTCATAGAAACTGCCACCGCCAAAATCACGAAACGTTCGCAACGAGAAAATCTGATCCATGTCGCCGGCTGTCGGGTAGTGATAATGAAAGATCGAAGTGTTGATTTTCTTCGGCTCTTTCGTGCTCGGGTCGTAGTACTCAGATGGATAACGCAGCGGATACCACAATGAGTTTGTGGCGAGTAGAGCCCGCAGAAAATTCTCTCGATTCGGCGGTTTGGAATAATCCTCGCCGGTCATCGTGGCGACCGCAGCAAAGAATGTGGCTTGTGACGGGTAACGTAATCCCGGCTCAACCATCTGCTCGAGCAGCGCGTTGGCCGCCGTCGCGGGCAACGCGGGCTTAGCTTCATTTTCCAGAAAGTTGATCGATTCTTTGGTTAGATAGGTTTGGTAAGCCGGTGGAATGATCAAGCCATTTTCGGGACGCTCTGGACAATATTGCGGCATCGTGAAGTCCCAATAAGGTATCGTCACGCCCGGACAAACATCCTGAAGAGCCTGCTCCATCTCGTAGATATACACACGATGCCACGGCAGAAAACGCTCCCAACCATGCTGGCAATGGTTCTGATGAATCAGCGCCATGTTGTTGTAACTACGGCGATCTTCAGGCCACTTGTTGAAGCGATAGAGTTCGCGGAAAGCCCAGCGTAACTTCTCGATTTCCGTTTCGGACATACAGTCCACATTCATGCGCTGCTTGAGTTCGCCATACTTGAACGTGTACTCGTTCGGAGATCCTTCATAGACTTCAAAGCGCCTCGCCTCGGGCTCGACGTTGTTCGGTTCAATCTTTTCACGCGTTGCCTTGCCAGTGATTTCGATTGGAAATGAAGTCTGGTGGTCGTCGGTCGGACAACCTGCGTCAATCCATTCAGAGATGAAACTGATGTCAGCGTCGCTCACCTCCTGACCGCCCCACGGAAGCCGCGGATATTGAGTGCCATCGAAAGGGCTGTTTCCGCGCAGACCGATGATGAGTCCCGACCGCGCTCCACGGCTTTGTGAGCCGCCGATCGTAGCGACTGGATGGCAGCACGAAGCGGCCGGGGTTTCGACTGGCGCGATCATGCGCACGCCATAAATTTCGACTTCGAGGAACTGGGCCAGGGGCAGACGCCAAAACAAGCCCTTGCCGTCATAGTCCGACGTCCCATCGGCGGCAGCAGCATCAAGAATGTCCATGACACGTTTATAGCGAGTAGTCTGTTTAGTGTCGGCCATGATCCTTGTCCCTTCCTTCGATATCCGTGGATAGATGTTTTGCGTAGGCCTGGCTTTTTTGCTGCGAAATGCGAGTGTTGAGGTTCGACGTTGTTGAGTAGCCTACGGCGCGGCGCAGCATATTTCTATTGACGGTTTTCGTCAACCACTTTTGCTGGAACGGGTGGTGTTCAAATCTGAACGCCGAAGGGTTAGTTTGCACCCAGAGCTGAACGCCGAAGGCGTTTGCTAATTCGAGCCCAGGGTTGGCGGTTTCCGCCACCCTGGGACTAAACCGATACTTTTTGGTATCAATGCTGAAAGCATTGGCAAGTGGCGTCTTTCCCTCGCGAACGCTTTCAGCGTAGTGTCTTTATCATGCTGTGACCCAGGGTTGTGCCAACCCTGGGCTGGAATTAGCAAACGCCTTCGGCGTTCAAGTCTGGGTGCAAACTACCCCTTCGGCGTTCAAGTCTGGGTGCAAACTACCCCTTCGGCGTTCAGGTCTGGGTGCGAACTAGCCTTCGGCGTTCAGATTGGACACCACGCTGGACCATGTTGTTAACCCAAACTGAGTTTTCAGTAGTCTGTAAACAAAAGGCGGTTTGGAGATTCCTGCCCGGGGTTCTTGATTACACCGCTCGTCGAAACGCCCACGAGTGCTGAACGCACCGCGGCGGGCGAGGCAGTGCGATGGTTCTGAAGATAGAGTGCTACGACACCGGTCACGTGCGGTGCTGCCATTGACGTACCGGACGCAGTCGCAATCATCAGGTTGCTGCCAATCCAAGCCGAAGGGATCGCGACGCCGGGTGCAAAAACGTCAAGCGTCGGCCCGTAGTTAGAGAACTCGGCTCGAGAATCAGCCTTGTCCGTGGCGCCAACCGTTATCGCCTCGGGCAGACCAGCGGGAGAATACAAGCTCGCGTCACTGTTGCCGTTCCCGGCCGCAACTACATAAGTCACCTGCGCTCTGATTGAATTTCTGACTGCCGCGTCGACGGCT
>DATNJO010000318.1:0-2608 GCA_035603895.1 Pyrinomonadaceae bacterium | reverse complement strand
CCATCCCGCATCGCCGTCTCAACCAGCTTCTCAAGTTCAACCATCTCACCTCGCGATGGCGCGCCAGCCCGCTGCTTCATCACGTGTGAGCGGATCGTGTTGTGACCAATCAGAGTTGCGACGTTTACCTGACTTCCGTTTGCCTCAAGGCGCCGGAAAAACTTTCCGATCTCGAGAAATGAACGGCCACAGTTGCCAGTTATGACTGTCGTTACTCCCTGCCGCACAAAGTTTGGCGCGAGAAAAGCCCCGGCCGGCGGAACGTTGCGCTCGATGTGGGTGTGCACGTCGATGAAACCAGGCGCCACTGTCAAACCAGTCGCATCGATAACCGAACGTGCTTTCGCTGCGTGCAGATCGCCGATGCATGCAATGCGACGATCGCGGATGCCGAGATCACCATTGAACGCCGCTCTGCCTGACCCATCGATGATCTCAGCGCCGGTGATAACCAGATCGAACTCTCCATCACAGTTCGGCGCGGGTCTGGTGTATCGATACCCAAGGAATACGAGAACGGAAACAGTCGTCAGCACCACCAGGACGAGTATCAGGATCGGAGATCTCTTAGGCATTGAAGGTAAGGACTTCATCGATCACGAGATTCAGGTCAGTATTGATAAGCAGAGCGCTCCCGAGCGAGGTCAAGTCGTTCTTGGATCTTGTTGAGATCCATTCCCTTTGTACCGGTAGCGCCAGACTCAAGGACTAAAGAAAACTCTTGTACAGCGGTGGCGTAGTCGTTTTCCCGCATCGCAATATCGCCCAGCCACGAATGTGGCCTGGCCCATTGCGGTGCGAGTTCGGCAGCTTTCTGGTAATAACCCTTTGCTTCGTAGTAATTCCGTTCCATGTAGTACGAGGTGCCTATGTTGTTATAGGGGGGCGCCCACTTTGGATCTCGCTTAACCGCATCGAAGTAATAAGTGCGTGCACTGGAGTAGTTCTTTCGATTGGTGTAAATCAGTCCGATACCGTTGACGGGCAAGGGCCAGCTCTTGTCGGCGTTGGACGCTCGCGTCCATGCCTCAATCGCTCGTTTTTCATCCTTCAACAGAAACGCCACGCGGCCTTCGCAATACGCTGTTCGCGCGACCAGTGTCTTATCGTCGGGCTTCAGTTCCGATGCCCAGCGAAGTGATTCGTAAGCCGTCTGCCAGTCGGCGACCGGCGAATCGTCGTTACCGGGAATCATGTAGTCGCGAATCATCTGATAGAAACGGTCGGTGAGTGGCGGCACCAGCTTTTCCCGATAAGAACGAAGAGTTTCTTCGCTGGCGCCACTGTTCTTCAGTTGGTAATACAAGTCGCGGGCATTGTCGGTCGCTGGGGTAAGAAACTGTCCGTGCGCAATGGCGTTATCGAGTTTTTGCTCCAGCGCGCGCGTGCTGTTACTGGAAGCAAGAGCGATAACCAATATCAGAATGACTAACCCTGCGAGCCCTCCGACAATGCTCAGAAATGTCTTCGTCTGGACTCCTGAGCTTTGAACAGTTTGTGCTGAAGGTTGATACGCCGGTTGGGACGGTCTTGCGTCGGAGTAATACGGCGCATTTGTTTCTGACGGTGTCTCGTTGCTGGTCCAAGGCTCATTTGCTTCCGTCGTGAGCCGCATTCCACAGCGTTTACAAAAGGCGTGATTGGTACTGGCTTCTGTTCCGCAAGCAGCACAGGTAATCCTGGCTTGATCGTCGACTTGCGCCTGCGGCGAAGGCACGATCTCAATAAACCCGGCCTCCCTGACCTGCCAACCTCCCTCAACTGCTTCAACAATGGCGGGACTCTGAATTGTCACTTCACCCGCCGCGGGGTTTTCGCAATTAAATAGTTCGTAATACGAGTTGTAATAATCCTGCTTTGAACTGAGAGATGAAGATTTTGGAATAACCAGCGACAGCGCAGAGTCACGCGCTATCGGCGTCAGATAACACTCACCCGACGACGATTGCTGGACCAAACCACTCTCGGCGTCGAATCCCACGGTGACAGCCGACGGCGGTAACTTCTCGAGGTACGCCGCGACAGAACAAGGAAACGCCGGTGGTGGTTCGAGACGTTCGTCACAGAACGGACAGGTTTCGCGAGTAGTGAAAAAAGTATGGGTAAAATCCTGACACTCGTGTTCGAAGCCTGGCTTGTTTGAACGGCGCAGACAACCTGGACACGTGGGCGTTACTGTTCCCTGAGCTGAGATCGAAAATGCTTTACGCCTGCCTGCCTCATCCGACTCAACACTGATCACCTTGCATTCGACACACACCGATCGTCTGACGATCTTCCGCTCGCACACAGGACAATCGTCGCTTCCCTTGCTGGTCGCATCGATGGGTCGGTAATGCTGACAATCGCAGCAGTACTCCCAAAAGCTTTCTGTAGGAAAGTCGCGGGCGAGGGTATGTGTTCCGCTGGAGCATTGAATCGTAGCGTTGGCAGCGATGACAAAGCTGACCTTATGAGTCGGGCAATAGACCCGAATGAGGCGTGATGTAACTGTTGAAGGGTTAGCAGCCATTTTATGAGCACTCGCGATCGCATCGATGAATGCGGTCTGTTCTGCACTAGCGAATTTCGAGCATTCCTTTTTCGCGAAGTTGCCAACCACCTGTGA
>DATNJO010000317.1:0-2106 GCA_035603895.1 Pyrinomonadaceae bacterium | reverse complement strand
ATCCTATGCGCATCCGGCGAATAGTGGGAGGCTGGATTTGCCGTGGGAAGTGAGAGAACTTTACAAGAACCCGAAGAGTGGAAAAGCTCTAACGAAGTGTATTAATGAGGTTTTTGGCAAAGACGCCAATAGATTGCCTTATCAACAACTTCACAATGCACCAAGGGTATTCACGTATATGACGGGGGCAGAATTGGCTGCAAGAAGAGGTATCAAAGGCCAAGATCGCGGTCAAACAGATCCCAAGGACCTGCTTGTTCACCCTCCGAATGGAGCGGTCTATATTGCCAAGGATGCCACCACCATTCCAACCGAGATACCTCTATCGGCAACTCAGATAATACAGATGACTTACGTCCATGAGTTGGGCGTTAAACTTGCTTTCCAATTGACCGATGGAAAAAGCGATGAGGACTGGGGTGACCCGAATCTAAAAAGCCTCAAAAATCCGAGTGTAGGTGTGGATCATGATACTGGCAACAAGTTAGAGTACTGTTTCTATCGCGAGATGCAGAAACCATGAAAATTATGGTCTGATTCAATTCATTTACGAGGCGGAGTGAAAATAATGAGTAGGATCATATTGGCGTTGCTTCTCTTAACAGGAATATTCGGGTGCGCTGCTGAGTCGGCAAGCATGAGATCGGAGAACTCGCCTTCCCAAAACCAAGTCTTATCAGAGGACCGTGTGAGTCAGGAGGAGTTTACTATCTACGACTTGGTTATAAACTCTGGCTACACTCGTAGCAGCACTCAGTTACTTGTGATTCAAGAAGAGACTGCTTTTGGTAATATCAAAGACCACTCGTTAGCCGAGCAACTGAAGTATGTAGGCGACAAACTCCCGCAGATCGACCAGTCTGTTTTACGAGAGTTTTCCAGCAAGAACAACAAGAGCTATAAGCTAAGCGACAATTTCAACCTCAGAGTAAAGCACATTCTAGCGGGCAGCAATGTGCTGGATCCAATGTTACAACTGCCAAGTTTCTGGCGAGAGTTTTATAAGAAGTTCCCCGACGCACAAGGCATGCTCAGTCTATCGAGGGTCGCGTTTAATACCGAAGTCAACCAGGCTCTAGTTTATTTAGCTACAGCGAGTGGACCCGACACTGGCGCCAGTTATTATGTGTTTCTAACTAAAAAGGGCAATTATTGGACCATCCTACACGATGTCAAGGTATCCTCGGTCTAAGATTATTTGACTTCCGCAGAACTCCAGATCACCAGCAGGCAGGATTCGGCTGGTGAAATCGCTTCGTGCCCGCCGGTGTTAAGAGACTAAACTGACGCGGCGATCGCCTGGTCGAAGATCTCGAGCGCTATGTCAACGTTCTCTTTCGTCAGGATCAGCGGCGGTGACCAGCGGATGGTGTTTGTTCCGGCGCCGAGAATTATCAACCCACGATCGAAACACGCTACCTCGATCCGATCGCGCAACTCCACTGCGGGCATCAACGAAGTCTTGTTCTCCACAAACTCAACTCCGAGCATCATCCCCATGCCGCGCACGTCGCCGATGCACTCGTACTTCTCTTTCAACTTTTCCAATCCGGCCTTCAGATAAGCTCCGACTTCCGCCGAGTTCTGGACCAATCCACCTTCGAGCAGTTCGATTGTTTTCAACGCCGACGCGATACAAACCGGGTTTCCACCAAACGTCGACGCATGCGCGCCGGGCTGCCAATTCATCAAATCCGCACGCGCAACACACGCACCGATCGGCAAGCCCGAACCAATACCTTTCGCGATACACACAATGTCAGCCTTCACATCGTAATGCTCGCACGCGAACATCTTGCCTGTGCGACCCATGCCACTCTGCACTTCGTCGACAATCAACATGATGCCGTGCTCGTCGCAAATGCGTCGCAGTCCCTGGAGAAAACCTTTCGGCGCCGGCACGTAACCACCTTCGCCCTGCACGGCCTCAACCACGATTCCCGCTACTTCTTCCGGCGGCGTGGTTGTTTTGAACAAACGCTCTTCGATCCAATTCAAAGCACCCTGCGCCGCGCCGCCCTCGCCGCAATCAGCAGCACTGAACGGATTGCGAAACTCGTTTGGATACGGCACGTGGACCACGTCGAGCGCCTGGCGTTTGAAACC
>DATNJO010000316.1:0-6749 GCA_035603895.1 Pyrinomonadaceae bacterium | reverse complement strand
CTACTACTTTGCCTTTAGAGCGGGGTGTTCATGTTCACGCTCGAAAGCACCCGCAAGGCAAAAAAGTCATAGATCATACTTACCGTGCAGTGCAGGTTGTAGTCAGTAGCGGGGAAAACATTGAGGTCTCCGAATTGGACGCGATTTATTTCATGGTTTCCTCCGTGTTTGGCTATGATATGAAGTTCGTCGAATGTACTTTTTGTAATTTCCCGCATCTTGATAAAGACTGGTTCAGCGTTCACAACCATCGCAGACATCTTTGCGCCGGTTGCGGCTACTTATTTAAAGATGATGTTAGCGGGATCGGGAATCCCGCGATGAAAATAAGAGCCTCGTTTTCGAACAACCATAAAGTTAAACTGGCCAGAAGGAAGAAACGACTTCGGCAAAGAGATTACCCTGGCGGGATACAAATCTGGGGTTCAAATCCAGCTTTGCTTTGGACAGCAAGTCGCAGTGAAGAGGCGGGCATTCACATACATGCCTTTGGGAGAACCAAGAAAGACAATATCGATGATACTTTTTCAAGCGTAACAATAGATGACATAACTCTTGATCCTCATTTAGTTCGAGTGCGGATGGCTCAAAGTGGTCTACCTCACATCGCGGGTAGAGTTATCGATATTTATTGTGAACAATGTGGTGAACCGCATTTTGACGACAGGGAAGGAGCCTTTACCCCTCATGATGATCACCGTTGCCACTTGTGCGGTTCGAAATTGCGTAGCAAAGGAAGATTTCGGAAGACTATCGGGAATCCCCTGTGTGACACGTTAGATCAACTTGCAAAATTTGCTGTCCGCCAACCTCAAAAATATGAGTCGTATCTCTTCACTGAGACGCTGTGAAGTACAGAAAGGCAATGAATATACTCGACCCCCCATCCGCGGCTGGTGCTAAAAAGCCTACTTAAGTGAGATAAATCCATGTTCGTTTCAAATCCTCCATACTTTTTGGAATGCCCTCAGAATGGGGCGACTCTCGGGTATTTGTTCGGCGCTGTATTTGGCGTACGAGAAGGCCGGGCGCCTCTTGTCGTTCCGCACGATTACGTTTCACTTGTGGCCCAGGTAGTTGACGACACTCTATTTACGTTGACACCACGCGAAGAGAAGGTGATTCGCATGAGATTAGGGCTCAACGGAATTGCCAGGACATTCTCTCAGCAGAAGGTCGCAGAACACTTTGGAACTCATCGTAACCGCATTCGAGAAATCGAAAATAAGGCTTTGAGAAAACTCCGTCATCCTTCCAGACGTGGACTCTTGGAACTATTCCTCACTAATCCAGAAGAGCTGAAACACATTTGGGGCCAGAAAGTTTCGTCAGAAAGACAGATCGAGCTGGTGCCTGTGATTGAAACTTTTAACAAACTGGAACCGCCTCTCATTGCTCACCTTCAACAGCATCAGGACGATCTCGTCAAGATACAACCCGCAGTGTTAGAGCACTTAGTCGCCGAATTCTTAGCGAGCCGGGGATTCTCGGACGTGCGCCTTGTGGGCCGGAATCGTCAAACCTCTGCGGATATTTTTGCAATGCATTTTAACGAGTCTCTTCATATTCCCCAGACCTACTTCATCGAAGTAAAGAGATGGAAAGAACGAGTAGGAATAGAAGTGATTCAACAAGTCTGGGGCGCAATGATGTTAGAGAAGCAACGCTTCGGATGGCAAGCGGCAATCATTGTGACTGTGGGTGGCTATAAGGATTTGCAAAAGTGGACTCGGGAACAAGTCGAGATGATGGGTGTCTTCTTGAAAGATCGCAGCGATCTCCTAAGATGGCTCACAGGCTACAAGCAGTCGCAAAGTGGGCTATGGCTGCCGAGCCCTCGAACTGATTTGCGTGACTACGCTACTAACAGGACAGCTCGTGAATCTATTTTTAGGTTTGCATAGCATTAGGAGTGCAAGATTACTAACAGGACGACACCAGCCAAGACTCCTGAGAATCAAAGTTCGTGATCACATTGATATTGAAGACGGATACAACTCCCCACAAGTTCGCCACGGCTTTTCAACATTTTTATCGTTTCCGTGGGGTTTTGCTTTCGATTACGGATCCTCGCGAGTGAATGGATTAAACCGCGGTTAGGCGACTCTGCTCCCGCACCTTCCACCACGATCGGAAAGCAGATTGAACAAATACATAGCCGTTACTCGAATCAAAAACGTCGTCAGGAGCGAACGCGCATACAAGAAAAATTAGCTCAGGGATTGCCCATACTTGGATTCCCAATTCAGTACATTCTGATCTCGCGTCGGCGCTGAGACGATAGGTTGTAACTAAGACCATCTGCACAGGCGTAAGCATTCGTATGCCAACTGACCTCCAGATACCTGCGGAGCTCCGCTGTATTACCCACCCTCCGACGAGTTCCCTGATATGGGCGGGATTCAAGATGGTTGGTCGTCCACTACGATTACCGATGACAGCTTTGGATGACGCAAATAAGAAGACTCTTTCGCCGGGTAATACCCCTGAGCTATGGTAAGAAGTATTGCAAAAAGCTGGGTGAATTCTCAGTAAATCTTTCCAACCGATTGCATCGATGCCTTGATCTCCCGATCCACGAGTGGCTTCTCCCGAATTGCAGCTTGCGTCCATAATGGCGGCAGCGACAGCTTCTAAATGGTGCCCTCGTTGCAACGCACGAAGTGCATCACGCACGTGTGAATGTTGAGATAATCGATTTCTAACTTTTACATCAATGCCCTCAGACTCCAAGTACGTGTTCAATCCGGCAATGTGGGGAACGCCAAGAGTATCTTTGTAAACCGCGAATGTGGGTAAAGCCGCGTCATCACGCAAGGTTTCTTCTTGCCGTCGCGTGAGATTTGCGATCGCTAGGTTTAGCGCGCCCGCGGGATCTGGATCGGGGAAATATGCCGCCTGCTGCATTGGGTTTAATCCCAACACTCGTGCGATAAAATCCTCAGCCTTTTCAGAGGCGGCAGTGAGCGTGAGGTTTCGGGCTGCCTGAACAACCCTGTTTGTCTCTTGTACCGTTAAAGTCATTTCACCTTCCTAAGAGAGCGTTCAAAAGGAGTATTGTCTTTTGTGCCTGTTGTATGAGGTCATTTAGGGCGGCTTTATTACCGCGCGCGTTGTCCTGAAGCTCGTCAGTTGTGACACGCTTTAATGCTCGGATGAAACCCGCTATCCGCTTTGCAAACTTTCCCTGCCGCCGCTCTTCGTAAAGCAGATCTGCGGCGTCAAAATCTCGGTCTAATAATGCTTCTTCAATCAAATCGTCCTTCAGCTTCAACATGTCTCGCAAACGCCGCACAATTGTTTCGGCCGACTCTTCTGCCGTCTCTTCTTCGCCCTCTTCAACATTTATTCGAGACCGTGCCTTAAGCCTAGAGATCAGGTAGTGAAAGAAAGTCTCCTCCTGCTGTCTCTTAGTAATGGACATTTTTTGATCGGACCAGCCAAGCCACTTCATGATCGATGGAGCTCGCGCAGCTTCCGCAAATGCATTATAGGTTAGGGAGTGTCCGATCTTGCTCCTTCGTTCAAAGTCTTGAAAATCTCTGTATAGACGTTGCGCTTTGAGATCTCTCGTCACCTCGGCTTTATCTCTGCCAAATCGATCTGAGACATCAGAGATCGACCATCCCTCATCGATCAATCTTGCCTGAAATTCGTATCGGCTAGCAGGCTCCCACCGCCTAGCTCCCATGAGGTGCCGCAGTCCGATATAGATCTCCGCTGCTCTGTGATACTCCTTTAGCCGGTCATCTGATCCGTTGATCGCTGAACCCTCTAGAACAAAGCACGGTAACGTCTGTAAGGACTGTCGAACTTCGGGTGCCAGTCCGCGCAATTCAGCACCTCCAGTGTCAAATAAACGCCGGACTGCAGTAAGCCGTCGATTGCCTTCCAAAACTAGAAATTTTTCACCATCGTAGCGTGCAACTATTAAGCGCTCATGTTTCAGAAACCCGTTATAAGCGATAGATGTTTCCAACGCCTGCACATCAAACAATGGGTCGGCATATATGGAGTTATAGAGTTTGTCTTGTACTGCCTTCTGACCGATTAGCCGAGCGTTGATTTTGGCCATACCCTCGTCAGCCCTCTCGAGTAGCCGCAGGTTTAATGGGTCCAGAAGAAGAAGCGCCGGCTCAATTTCAGATGGAGTACCGGCTGGAAGCCGCAGAAGGGGCCCAGAGGGGTTCCCGGAAGTTGTTGTTGTTCGGTTAGAGGTTGCCATCGAACTTCTTCCCTCCTAGCTCTATTTCCAGGGGAGTGAATTAACAGGCCGAAGAGCCATAGGCTTGTTAAACCAATTTTTTGTACGTCGAGAAGGTAGAACTATTCAGAAACTTTGACTAGCCTAGAATGAAGAATGGGCAGAAATGCATGTACAGAGGTCGCCCAATCTATAAGATGTAGCAGTATAACGGTTAGCCTTGTTGCATTCCATCTAAAACCAGCGCTTGCAATTTACTGCACTGCTGGTCGCGACCGGTGGATAGTGACCGTATTTCCTCCTGAAAGGTCGAGTGAGCCGAAGTCTTGTAGCGTAAAACATAGTTCTCCTTTCTAGAATGTGTTAAACTTCGCACCGCTGACACATCCCGCATTGCCCGGTTCCTCGATTCCTAACTAGCGGGAGCAGTTCAGCACCTCTATTACCCACGAATGGCTATTCGCTTTCGCATCAACACAGAATTTGTCCTCGCCGAGGCCTGTGAAATTTCTCGGCGACTCATGAGTATTTATACCAGGCGATGGTTCGGAGAGATTTTTCTGCGAGATATTGTCTGAAGTGAGACCTGACGGGTTTGAGTTTGGCGACAGGCTGAATCTTATTGAGGCTGATGCTACGCAGCCTCATAGATAGCCTCTGAAATCGTCCGGCAAGGAGTGCGTCCTTGGCAATCATAGGTCACTGTGAAGCCTGTAATCTGTGGGTGAAAGCCTGTCAGAACGATTCGGACGCTTCTATTCGTTTCGCGAGTTTATGTCAGTCGACGCTTAAGGAATTTGAGTCAAGTCTCACATCCGAACCTGACCTTGTTGAGAGGTGGTTCACGAATCTGGAATTCGACCTTGACGCAGATTCAGCTTCGGACCACGTATGCGCTCTCGATCGGGTAATGGATCGCTTGCGAATTTACCTTCAGGATCCTCATCGCGAAGTGATTGCCCGCTGGTACGACGGTGATCATGATGCGTTTGAACAGTTATATGGGACGACCCGTTTACCACTTGTTGCCAAGGCTGCGCGCCTGGTTGGTAGCGAGGCTGAAGATTTAGTCGAAAACTTCTTCGTTGAATTATACGAATCGTGGGCTCAGGGTTTGCCGAGATATACGCCCTATCGTGGCGCATTCATTTCTTACGCGTTTCGGTGCATTACGCGACGTGCGTATTCGCACTCTACTCGAAAAAGACGCCAGAATGAGCTGGCGATACAGGAACTTGAGTCGGCTGAAATTCGAAGGATGAAGGGAGTCGTGGACTTTACGCTCGACGTTGAGAAGATCATTGATGCCACTCCCTTGACTGCTGATGAAAGGGCTGCGCTCGAACTCTCAGCAGATGGTTGGGCCGGCGACGAAATCGCCGAAACGCTTCAAATGAGTCCGGCCACTGTCACCCGGCGCCTGGCTTCTGCTTTTGGCAAACTTGCTAGTCAGATGCGGGAATGCACCTCCGCAGATCATCTCATTCTTACTCTGCGCGAGCTGACCGCGAACCACAAGGAGCGTGCCGCTGCAGTTTTTCTCAACTATACGCTTCGCGAGTTGGACATCGCACTTCAGGAATTAGGTTGTGAAAGGCTTACCTGGCCCGCTAAATACGAAGCAGCTTCTTTACGTGCGGCTGAGCTATATAAGCAATTTGCTAAGCAGTCAGAAGACCACCCTGTTTGCGTCCTTATTCTCAAGCATGCGGTTGAACCTTGGGGCAGTAGACTTTGGGAGACACTGGGCGATGCGCTTGAATCAAACGTAGTGCCGGCGCAAGGAGAAATGTAATGGAACAAACTAGCTTTCAATTACTGACAGAAGCATGCGTTCAAGAGGTATTGCGTGCTCGCGCTAAACGTGAAGTTCTTTTGCTCGCGTCAGATGATCTCGAGAGTCGCAGAGATTGTTTTTCTTTTTCCCGCGCTCGAGCCTTAGCAAGAGGGCAGTTGCCCACAGATGACGAACTCCGCCACCTCGCGCTTTGCTCTACGTGTGATGCGCGTGTCAACCATTTCCAGAGCTTGGCTGGCGAGCCAACTTGGTCGGTTTCGTTCAGTGACGTTGTGAGTGAATCTGCTGGCATGATGCAAGTGCCAGTGGAAAGAGTTGCCGAATGGATTCGCATTGCGTCGGGCAATGCCTCGGTTTTGGGAAGGTCAATACTTCAGGCCGCGTCTGTAACGACGAACGAGAGCACCGATCGACGTATAGAGCCTTTCGTATGGACCGATCTGGAAATAACGCTTGAGCCGCGATCAGATCTCGACGGTCTGTTTATTACGGTGATGACGTACTCTACAGAACATCAAAAGTCATCGGTTGAACTGAAGTTGGTCGGGATTACTGGCGAAAGCTTACTGGTAATAGTGAATCTCGATAAGGCGGATCCTAATGATCCGTTTGTTTTAGGAACCAGCATTATCGACGAACCTTATGAACGGACAATCACGAGACTAGGTGCGGTAATTGTGCCTATACCAATCGGTCTTACCGTGTCGCACGAAAACTAAATAAGAGTTCAGCCATGGGCGCCGAACG
>DATNJO010000315.1:0-4635 GCA_035603895.1 Pyrinomonadaceae bacterium | reverse complement strand
CCGTACCCCGTGCCGGATCGACGCCAGTAATCACTTCAAAATGGAGATGAATTCCGCCGCTGGGGCCGCCCGAGACTGCACCTGTATTTCCTACCTGGCCAATCGTCTCACCAGCAAAAACCTCCGCTCCGAAGCTGCGTCCAGGGCCGTTCATGTGTGCGTAAAGTGTATAGAATACCGTATCGTCATGCGAAGTATGCTGGAGAATTACAACGTTTCCATAGGTTGGATGAAAGCCGGAATACCAAACGGTACCATCAGCTGCGGCGGGTATAGGCGTTCCTTTTGGAGCAGTATAGTCGATGCCGTTATGAAAGCGTGAGCCTCGGGGCCCAAAGCCACTAAAAAGGGTAAAGTTTGTACCGGGGTTGTAGTAGTCCATCGAAAGACCTTACAATTGTGCTGGAGTTAGGAACTCTAGTCGTAATCACAAGTCCACTTCAGTTCTACAAGTCGTTTTTGTTCGAACCGAGCGACTAGCCCAGCAAGTCCTTCGCCATAAAAATATTCACCACGATTTCTCCGCTCCCCAACTCCGAAGCGTGAGAAAAACTCAAAGAGAGACAGCATGAAGAACGATTTCAACTCATCAGGCACGGAGTCTGCAGGAACCGTCAGTTGTTCGATTACAAGCTTGCCGTAGCTAGAAAGGGTCACAACTTCACTCTTGTTGTATAGGCGCTTTTCCTGGACAGAATCGCCGTCTACAGTTCGTGATACCGAATCCGGTGGTCCCTTGAAGAACGGAACTTCATTGTTGACGGGAACGCAGCCTGAAGACACGAGTTCGTAAGCTTCCTTGACTTGTTGATCTGTAGACCTAGCAAATGCAAAATTCGGAAGGAGCGCGAATAGCACTAGCACTGTGCAGGCACGAAGCCTCCTCAGTTGCGACGCCTTAGTCCTTGTGAACATTGTCAAGAAACGCTCTCGGCTTGATGATGTCGATGACGCGCACAATTCGACCTTTCAAAGCTTTCATGATTTGCATCGACTCGTATCGGCATAACGTCACCCCAGCGTGCATGGAGAATGATCGCGGCCCCTGCCATTTTGGCAAATTCAGAATCGTCCGGTTGCAGAAATCCCCAAGCCCGCTTCCCCACCGGGCCGACACTTTCGCAAAAGGACCGGCATTTCAATTCGGCGAGCTGCTTTGCAGAATTTTTTGTCACGGGCAACCTCCAATTGAGTTCCCTTCCATTGAAACTTCTCGCCAATTCCGTGCAGCGTGACAGTATGACGCAAGCGGTGGCATTTGCGTCAGGGCCAAAACTAATGTGAGCGCACCCGCACAATGCGGCGCCGACCGGGCGATCGCCTTCGTAGACAGTTGGCAATTACGTGTTCGCAGCATCTCCAACGCCGTTTCCCTGAAGCTTGACCGTCAAAGTCGACCAATCGACTCCCGAATCTCCGCCTCTCCACCGAACGGCGCGACAAGCTCGACAATTCGCATGTTGCTTCCGCTTTTCCATTCCACCGCGCTCAGCCGGGTGTCGCCAGCGTCGATCCGCTTCGCGACGAGTTCATCCCCTAGCGCCCACAGCGCGACGCCGACCGGCTGTTCACCCTTGTAGAAAATCCGGAATTGCCGGAGCAGGATCGCGGGCATCAGCAGCCATTCGAGATCGCCGAGCGGGATTGCCTTATGCCGCGGGCTCTGTGTCATCAGCCAGGCGATTTCGCCGAGCACCTGCGATACCGTTTTCGGCGGCAATGCGTCGGGCTCGCGGGCGGCAGTGGCGGCGGGATCGCCTTCGCCGGGCGACGGACCTGCGACACGCAAGACATCCCCGGCGCCGGTCGAAACCCTGAGCGCCGCAAGCGCATCTCGCATCGCCGCGTTGTCAAATAAAGGTTGTTCGGCGTGGTTCGCTGCACCAAAGCGCCATTGGCCGCGAATGCATTTTGGAGCACGTTTCCGTCGAAATCAGTCGCAGAAGCGAACCGAAGGACTCCACTATCGTCGTAGTTTTCAGTTTGACGGCCGCCAAAACCGGCACCCGGAATATGTGAATTGATCGGGAAACTTAAGCCGGTCTCAAATCCCGGCACTGTCATCATTCCATTCGAGGGGTTGCCTGGATCAAGAGTCAAGCTTCGCAGCATTCCAGCATAAATGATTAGTTGCCCTGCGAACGAATTCGAGTTTTGTTGCACCGGGTTGTACCAATAGCCTTCGGCACTGACTTTTGCTGCGCCATCCTGAAACTTTGTCCAAATGGCAGATAGGTCCGCACCCTCGGCCAACGTTTTCTGCGGATCAGTCACCTGATCGGGTCGAAGATTATCCGAGCTTGGTTTCACTATTAATCGCCCCCAAGGGGTTTCGCTTGTCGCCAGCGTGCTTCCCCAGAGCAAAGTCTGTATTGGTTCATTGGCGGGATGACGTTCGGGAATGGCTTCGATGATTTTGCGTTCACCGGACGACGTAAAGTACTGAAGTTGCGCGTGGTATGGGGTCCGATCACCCCCCTCGATGCCGCTATCAATGCGAACATAGACAATTGAAATTTTTTCTGCTGCCATGACGAGTTTCCATATTGCTCAAATTTAGGGAAGGCCGGTCAGAAGAACGATGACATCGGGTAAAAACTGCTGTCCGTCATCGTAAAGAATGACTTCCGATCTAGTCAGTTTTCCCCTCCATATGTTTTTCTTAGGAAGGAGAACGTCGCCCAACGATCTTTCAACGAATTGTGGTGCGCATGCCCGGAGCAATGTCCTGAGCCGTTCGTATTCGACCTCATAGAGAAGCTGCAAGGCCTTTGCCGTCATTACATGTACGCTCATAAGTCCTCGGCCTTGGTCATAGGCCAGCATGTCCTTCAATAAAGTGTAGTCATTGCTGCTGTACTGTGATGTCCCCTCGGGACGACATTCCGCGGCGGCCGGCTTCGTTATAGTTCCGCTTGTTTGAGCGATGGATGTAACGCTCACAAGAACTGATGCGGTGACAACTAAGGACGCACATCGGATCAGCTTTCGTGGAACGGAAAATGTCAAAATAGCCTCTCTACGTGCTGCGGAAATCGTTAAGTGACATTTGCTGAAGCCAAGTGCAGTCCCTACCATTTCCAAATATCCAAACGGCGCTTTCGGAACCTTGAACCATGAAGCGACTCGATTGAAAGATTCCGCGGCAGTTCGGTCGTTGCATATTCGGCAGGAACCTCTCGGCGACTTCGCCTGACGGTGTTCACGCCGATGAATGTATAATTCAGGTTTGCCATTTGCTGCCCCTATCCTCTCAGCACTTATGGAAGGTCGCCATGCCCTGTCTTGATGAAGGGCCCCAGGGAGGTCGGCAATACCGTAGCCGTGAGGTCGTACCCGGTAACCAGGACCATGCTCAACATGTCTTTTCCGGTAGGACCATCATGGCTTATCCTGTTCAACACCGTCATCTCCGGCTCACAGGGAATGACGAATTCGAAATCCTTATCGAGGTGATACTTGAAGAAGGTCACGCACACTCCTTGACCACACCCCTCAGATTCAATCCGGGTAATGGATAGGGTGACGTCGATGAGCTGCATGGTCGCGGACTTGATCTCGACGCCGGGAGACGCCTCCAGTTTCAGCAGACGAGTCCAGCGCGCTGCCTCCTCCGCGGTCGCAGGTTTAAATAGATTGACCCTCTCGCTCAGTGCGCCGCATGGACTTGAAAAGAGTACGGCAAATCCCAGCGCAAACAAGCTGGCAAGAAACTTTCGGTTACTGGTACGCTGCGAAGCTTTGCAGACACCGATTTTTTCATTCGAATCGAAAACCTGCATCGACCGATCCTCTCTCAAACAAACGCTGTCGCGGAATAGCCCGTCACTTGCGGAATTCGCCGAGCACACCTGCTGAAGCCAGGTGCAGCCTTTGCCATTCCAAACCCAACGGCGTTTTCCGCAGCGGCCTACGCAATCCGATGGTACATCGGGATTGCGCCGATCGTCGCTTGTCCGAACCGGTCATCGGCAAGCGCCACCAATGCGACGCCAAAGGAGCGATCACCGTCGGAGCGCGCAAATTGCTCGTTGAAAGAAAATCCCCAACCTGCCCGTTTCCCCGCCCCGGCCGATCCGTTGTTACAAGATCGGCATTTTTAATTTGGCAGCCCGCTTTACAGAATTTTTTGCCGCGAGCAACCTCTAATTGAGTTCATTCTGATAAATTTTCGCGGGTTCCGTGCATAGGAACAAGATTGCACGCGACCGGATCATGCACGAGTTGCGAGTGTGTTTTCGCATTGCGCGTTTTCCGAATAGAACCGCCGATTACGCGAACCTTCTCCGAATGCAAGCCGTGCTGGCACCAGCCCGTTGGACGCGGCGCCAGCCGCCTGCCCGGACACGCCGTTGCGCTTCTTGCCAGGAAACTTTCGCGGATTCCGTGCAGATGAACGAGATGCACGCGATCCGTTCATGCGCGAATTTCGTGTAGGTTTTCTGAGTGCTCGTTTTTCGAAGGGCCGCTGGCAGCCGCCGCTCGGCGCGCCGCGGCTCATACACTAATCTCGTGTGTATTTTTATAACGCTCGTTTTCTGATGGGTACTGCTCGAATTCCGTGTGTATTTTCCAAGTGCTCGTTTCCTGAAGTTCTGCTCCGATTACGAGAAAATTTCTTGAGCACAAGGAATG
>DATNJO010000314.1:0-4737 GCA_035603895.1 Pyrinomonadaceae bacterium | reverse complement strand
AGTGGCCGCCGAGGTTGAAGAAATTATCTCGGACGCCGACCCGCTCGACCTCGAGCGCCTCGCACCACACGTCGGCGATCAAACGTTCCAACTCCGAACGCGGCGCAACGTATGGTCCATCCGCTTCGTAGCCCGCGCCATCGGGGACGGGCAGCGCTTTGCGATCGAGTTTGCCGTTCGGCGTAAGCGGAAATGCAGCGAGCTGCACGATGGCTGACGGAAGCATGTACTCCGGTAGCCTTTGCTGCATGAAACTGCGCAACTCCGCAGTCTGTACGTCGCCGTTGTTTGCGACGACGTAAGCGATCAGGCGCGTGCTGCCGCGATCGTCCTCGCGCGCCACCACAACGCTGTCGCGAACACCCGCGTGTTGCGCCAGCACGGCTTCAACTTCTCCTACCTCGATTCTGAATCCCCTGATCTTTACCTGCTCGTCGACGCGTCCATGAAACTCGATGTTTCCATCCGCTCGATACCGTGCCAGATCGCCGCTGCGATAGAGACGCTCTCCCGCGTTCTGACTGTAAGGATGAGGAATGAACCGCTCTGCTGTTTGCGCTGGTTGGTTGTGATAGCCACGCGCGACACCCACGCCACCGATGTACAACTCGCCGACCACGCCTGCAGGAACCAATTGCTCCGCTGGATCGAGCACGTACAGCTCCATGTTCTGCGACGGCCGTCCGATGGGCACGATGCTGTTTCCCTCGCGTGCCGAGCTCGTTGCTGGTTCGTAGTTGCTGATGCTTATCGTCGTCTCGCTTGGTCCATACGCGTTGCACCACTCAACCTTCTGCCCCACCGTGCGTTGCCACTTCGCGAGCGTTTCTTCGAGCGACTTCTCGTTGCCCACGATCACACGCCGCAACGTGTTCGGTAACTCGAGGCCCTTGTCGTTCATCTCCGTCAGCCACTCGAGCCAGAACGACGCCGGAAGATTCGCAATCGTTATTTCTTCTCGCTGCAACAGCGACACGAAGTCGGCGTACGACATCACAGCGTCAAGCCGCATGACGAGGCAACTTCCACTCAGCCACGCAGAGAAGAATTCTTCAGCCGCGACGTCGAAGCTCAGCGAAGCGAACTGCAAAAGGCGGTCGCGCTCAGTCATCCGATGATTGTTGATGAAACCGTAAACCTCGTTGACGACCGATCGATGTTGGATGACGATGCCTTTCGGCCGGCCGGTCGATCCCGATGTGTAGACGAGATAGACGATGTTCCAGGGATCGGCGCCGCTCTGCACGTTCTGCGTATCACGCGCGGCAATTGCATCACGCTCAGCATCGAGAAAAATCGGGCGAACCCCAAAATCGTTTGGCATCGCAGCCTGCTGCGTGAGCAGCAGCGTCACGCCGGAGTCTTCGAGCATGTAGCGCAAACGATCGGCTGGATACGAGGGATCGAAGGCGACGTATCCACCGCCCGCCTTCAGAATTGCCAACAGCGCCACCGCCATCTCAACTGAGCGCTCGAGCAGGATGCCGACTCGCGACTCTGTCCCCACTCCACACGTTCGCAGGTGATGGGCCAACTGGTTTGCCCGCGCGTTGAGTTCCGCATAGGTCAGTTGCTCGCCGCCGCAGACAAGCGCGCCGGCTTCGGGCGTTCGCGCCGCCTGCTCCTCGAAGAGTTCGTGGACGCAACGGTCGCGCGGAAAGTCGCGGCGCGTGTCGTTCCATTGGAAGAGGAGTTGGTTTCGCTCTTCATCAGTGAGCAGCGGCAGGGCGCCGAGGCTCGCGGACGGATCGGTTACGGCAGCGTCGAGCAGCACCGCGAAGTGCTTGAGCATCCGCCTGACGGTCGCGCCGTCAAAGAGGTCGGTGTTGTACTCCAGCGTGCACAGCAGGCCGTCCGCACGCTCAATCACGTCGAACGAGAGATCGAACGGCGACACCTCCGTCTCCTCGTCCAACAGGCTAATCTCGATGTCTCCCATTTTCAGTGGCGGCAGCGGCGCGTTCTGCAAGGAGAACATGACCTGGAAAAGCGGCGTGCGGCTCGTGTCGCGCTCGGGCTGCAACTCCTCGACCAACTTCTCGAAGGGCACGTCCTGGTGGGCGAAGGCCCCGAGCGTCACATCCCTGACGCGGCTAAGCAGCCCCCGGAAAGTCAGGTCGCCCGACAGATCTGTGCGCAGGACGAGAGTGTTGACGAAGAAGCCGATGAGTGGCTCCAGCTCCGTCCGGTTGCGGTTCGCGACGGGCGTGCCGACGACGATGTCGTCTTGTCTTGTGTAGCGACCGAGCAGCGTCTTGAAGACGGCTAGCAGAAACATGTAGGGCGTCACGCTTTCGCCGCGGGCCAGTGCTTTCAGCCGCTCGGTCAGTCCGAGATCTATCAAGTGCGTGAGAGATGCCCCGCGATAACTCTGCACGGGCGGGCGCGGCCTGTCGGTCGGCAGTTCAAGCGTCGGGGCGTTACCGCTCAACCGCTCCTTCCAATATTTCATCTGACGGTCCAGCGTTTCACCTTGCAGCCACGCGCGCTGCCAGACGGCGAAATCAGCGTACTGGATGGGCAGCTTCGGCAACTCTGGTTGTCGCCCCGCAGCGAGGGCTTCATAGGCCACGCTCAATTCCTTGAGGAACACGCCAATGGACCAGCCGTCCGAAACGATGTGGTGCATTAGAAACCAGAAGTGATATTCCTCGTCGGCAAGTTTCACCAGCGTGGCGCCAACCAGTGGACCACGCACGAAGTCGAACGGCTGTTCGCGCAGCCGCGCCGCAGTTCGTTTGACTCGCTCGGTCCGTTCGTTCTCCGGTAGCCGGCTCAAGTCTTCGACCGGGATCGACAGCGTCAGCCGTGGCGCGACGATCTGCACGGGCCGCCCTTCGATCTCTGCGAACGTGGTGCGCAGAATTTCGTGACGGCTGATGATTTCGTTAACGCTCTGTTCGAGTGCTGCGACTTGAAGAGGGCCGCGGAGCCGGAAGGCAGCGGGCACCTTGTAAGGGCCGTCAGGTTCTAACTGTTCGAGAAACCAGAGACGCTGCTGCGCGAAGGAGAGCGGGTGGTGCGCAGCCGTGCCGTGCCGCGGGATGGTCTGTACGGACTCCCGCTCTGCTGCTCGTTGCTGTTTCAGCCGCGACACGAGAGCCGCCCGTTCCGTTGGCGACAACTCGGCGATATGTTGAATATCCTTCGCCATTGAGTTCTTGATTTGAAAAAGTTACCTGGCGTGGAAAGAGAAACGGACGTGCTGGATGTGTTAAGCCAGGTGCTGTTTGCGATTCACCATTCGCCGCAACTGTCGCTGACGATTCAAGGCTTCCTCGCGCGTCTCAGCCTGGTTTCGTGCGGGTGGGGACGCCGGTATCGGGCTACTACGTTGTTTACTCAAATGCTCGGCTAGCGCGCTTATCGTCGGATACTTGAACATTTCAACCATCGAAACTTTTACTTTCAAAGCATCGCTCACTTTACTTTGCGCGCGCACCAGCAACAGAGAATGTCCTCCCAGACCGAAGAAATTGTCGTTGATACCAACCTTCTCTACCTTGAGAACTTCCTGCCAGATGTTTGCGATCGAGCGCTCAATTGCTGAGCGTGGTGCGATGTAGGTCTCGTTTGCATCAGTGCCTGTGGCGGGGGCATTGGGGAGAGCGCGCCGATCCACTTTACCGTTAGGAGTGCGCGGCAAGGTTTCCATCATCACAAAGCAGGATGGAGTCATGTACTCCGTGAGCCTCTGCTGTAAAAACTCGCGCAATTCGTCTGTTCGAAGGCCGCCATTATTACTAACGACGTAAGCAATCAAGCGCTGGCCACCGCGTCCGTCGTCGCCCGCCACGACGACGCTTTCGCGAACGCTCGCATGTTGAGCCAGTACGGCTTCAATCTCTCCCGGTTCGATCCTGAACCCTCTGATTTTGACCTGCTCGTCGACGCGGCCCAGGAATTCGATATTCCCATCCGTCCGAAACCGTGCAGCATCGCCGGATTGGTAAAAACGCTCGCCGCTCTTTCGGCCGTAAGGATTAGGAAGAAACCTCTCCGCTGTTTGCGTGGGTTGTTTGTGATACCCACGAGCAACCCCGTCGCCGCCAACGTACAACTCGCCGGCCACGCCTGTGGGCACGATTTGTTGCGCGCGATCAAGCACGTACATCTGCACGTTGTTTACAGGTCGTCCAATCGGGACAGCGCTCTTTCCGTCACGCGTCGCTCCTGTGCTCGAGGGTTCATAGTTGCTCGCACTGATGGTCGTCTCACTTGGTCCATAGGCATTACGCCATTCAACGGTTGGTCCAATCAGTCGCTGCCACTTTGCAAGTGTTTCCTCCAGGCTCTTCTCATTGCCCACGATCACGCGCCGCACCGACTTCGGTACCTCGCCACCCTGATCCGCCAGCATAGTCAACCATTCCAACCAGAACGACGCCGGGAGATTCGCGATACTTATATTTTCACGCTGCAACAACGTCGTGAATTCAGCGAATGAGCTCAGCGTCTGGTCGGATCGCATGACTGCGCATCCGCCAGTGAACCACGTCGCGAAAAACTCTTCAGCCGACACGTCAAAGCTCAATGAAGCGAACTGCAAAAGGCGGTCACGCTCAGTCATGCGATGATTGTTTATAAAACCATAGACCGCATTGACCACCGAGCTGTGTTGAACGAGGATCCCTTTCGGCCGTCCGGTCGAACCTGAGGTATAGACCAGATAAGCGAGGTTGGAGGCATTGATATCGCTCTGCACGTTCTGCGCAGCTTGCTCGACAATCGAACTTC
>DATNJO010000313.1:0-2367 GCA_035603895.1 Pyrinomonadaceae bacterium | reverse complement strand
CTGCTAAAGATGGCAGGGCCGCAGCCGCAAGTAGGTTGACTGGGTACCACAGACTTCCTTGAGCGAGCAGCCCATAGAGGCAAGCGATGATTGCCATTCCGACACCGCCGACAACACCGCCAAATAGACCGGCTGAGTAGGGATGAAGCCTGACGGGAATGTAAACGCGATGACCTTCCGCACCGGGTTGCAGGTGATCAACTCTTCGGGTTGAACGCGCAAATATCGGCGTTGGCGTTTCGACAAGCGCAACCAATTCCTCTTTTGGCATCGGCAGTACATCTCTGAACCAACCGACCGCGCCGAATAGAATCACTACCAAACCAACAACGCTTACAGCGAGGCTCGTGACCAATCCCGCGAACAGCAGAGCGAGGCCGAACGCGGTGACAAACGGCCAGGGCGTCGGTGCGGGCACCTCGATCATGTTTGAAGTCTGTGACCTCTGTTCTTCAGGCGGCATGTTTCACTCACCTCCCGATAACGTAGACAACAGTAAAAACGACAATCCACACTGCATCGACAAAGTGCCAGTACCAGGAAATCATCTGCAGACGTTCGCGATGCATGATGTTGACGAATCCACCTAGACTAAGGACGAATACCAACAACAATAGACACATCCCGACGACGACGTGGCTCGCGTGCAGCCCTACGAGCGAGTAGAACGTCGTTCCGAACAGGTTGGTGCTAATCGTCAGTCCGTCGTGATAGATCAGCTTGCGCCACTCGAGTGCGGTCATGGTGAGAAACAGACCAGCCAGCACAATCGTCGCGAACCAGAAGAGCTTGAACAGTCCCACGCGATCGCGATTGAACGCGCGTTCCGCGAGCACGATCGTCACGCTGCTCGAGAGCAAACAGATCGTGGCGAGCACAGGCAGCTCCAACACGTCGCGCGGGGTCGGACCCGTCAAACTCTTGCCGATATAAAAGATGTAGCCCGCGACGAAGATCGAGAAGAGGCAAGTCTCTGTCAGGATTAGGCAGACTATCGCTACCTTCCGGCTTGACGGCAGCTTCCATTCAGTCGCTTTTGGAGCTGTGGGCACATAGGCTTCGTTAATCATCGAATCGATCTCCTTCGCTCCTGCCTCACTCGTATTTCCAATCCGGATCTTCCGGATGTTTTAGATCCCAAAGCGGACGACGGCTGCGAACCGCCGGTGTCGTTGCGAAGTTGTAGTCGGGTGGTGGCGAGCTCGTGGCCCATTCCAGCGTCCAGGCATCCCACGGGTCATTGCCAGCCAGTTTGCCCTTCTTTACCGAGCGAACGATGTTGATGGCAAACAAGAGAATGGCGACCGCTTGGCAGAGCGCGCCTAACGTAGTGGTGAAATTGAGCGTGTCCCAGCCGCGCCCGGCGTCATAGGTGAAAATGCGTCGCGGCATCCCGAGTAGACCGGAGAAGTGCATCGTGTCGAAGGTGACATGGAACCCGATGACGAACAGCCAGAAATGCCAGAGTCCGAGCCTCCGATCGAGCAGGCGACCCACGGCTTTCGGATACCAATAATAAAAGCCGGCGAACATGCCAAAGAGGAATCCACCGACAAGCGTGTAGTGAAAGTGCGCGACCACGAAATAGGAGTCCGTGAGTTGCCAGTTCAAGGGAGCCACGGCCAGCATGACTCCGGTCAGACCCGCGATCAAAAACTGAAAGAGAAAAGCGATGCAGAAAAGCATTGGCAGGTCAAAGCGAATTCTCCCGCCGTACATCGTGCCGAGCCAGTTGAAAATCTTGATTCCTGTAGGCACGGCCACCAGAAAGGTGGAAATCGCGAAGAATGTGTTGCCGACTGAAGTCATCCCGACTGAGAACATGTGATGTGCCCAGACGCCTACGCTTATGAGGCCGATCATCGTAGTGGCGCCAACCATAACGGGATATCCAAAGATCGGCTTCCGCGAGAAGACCGGAACGATCTCCGAGACGCAGGCGAACGCCGGAATGATCAGGATGTAGACTTCGGGATGGCCGAAGATCCAAAAGAAGTGTTGCCAGATTACTGCGGAGCCGCCGGCTTGCGTGTCGAAGAAATGCCCGCCCAGATAGCGATCTATGAGCAGCATGATTTGTGCCGCCGAGAGCGCAGGCAGTGCCAGCAGGATCATGAAGTTCGTTACGATCATCAGCCAAACAAGCAGTGGCATGCGCATCAACTTCATACCCGGAGAGCGCAGCGTGACCGCGGTGACGATAACGTTGATAGCCGAGACAGTGCTGCCAACGCTTGTGATCAAAAGGCTCAGAATCCAGTAGTCAGTACTATTGCCGCGCGAGAAGGCTCGCCCAGTAAGCGGTGCGTAAGCAAACCATCCGACGTCCGGCGCAGAGCCGTGACCCGCGAGTCCAGGTGCTCCCAG
>DATNJO010000312.1:0-2611 GCA_035603895.1 Pyrinomonadaceae bacterium | reverse complement strand
GCCACAGTCGCTGAAATCAGTAGGCAAAAGAATGGTGCGAATATTCATAGGGCACTTTGTGTCTTTTGGTCCGTCTTGTGGCACAATTCTACCCCCAGGCTTGTTGATATGACTACTCCGAGAAAAAACTTCATCGGAATTAATGTCTCCGGTACGAAAGTTCGGGCGGCATTAGTTGACGATCAGGGCCGCATAATCGAGCGCGTCGAGGGCCCGCTTTCATCGGAAAACATCGTCCCGCAGCTCGCGACGATTGCCGGAGATTTGCGACCCGCGCTCGGGACCGTCGTTGCTCTCGGTGTCGCACTGCCCGGCTTGGTCAATCGGCAAACTGACCGCGTCGTCGATCCGCGCGGCATGCCCGCGCCAATGGTTGAAAACCTTCACGCCGAACTAACACGTGCCACTGGTTTGCGCGTCGAGATCGAAAACGACGCAAACGCCGCTGCTTACGGCGAGTTCAAAGTCGGCGCCGGCCGCGGAAGTCGTAATCTTTTTTACATGATGATCGGCGACGGCATCGGCGGCGCTATCATCCTCGACGGAAAGCTTTGGACCGGCGCCTCGGGATTTGCCGGCGAAGTCGGGCACATCACGATTAACACCGAAGGGCTCGAATGTGTTTGCGGCAACACCGGCTGTCTCGAAACAGTCGCCTCCGCACCGAATATTGTCAGACGAGCCCGCGAACGCCTGTATCGCGACAACACCTCATCTTTATCGCGCCTGGCGCTTAATAAGAATTTCACTGCCGACGATTTGGCCCATGAAGCCCGCGAAGGCGACGATTTCGCCGCCATGATGATCGAACGGACCGGAAAATTCATCGGCACAGGCGTCGCAAGCGTTATTAATCTGCTGAATATCGACTGCATCGTGCTCGGCGGCGGCGTCATGGACGCCGGATCGCTAATCCTCAATCCGATCATCCAGGAAGCGAAGCGACGCGCATTTCAACCTTGTTTTGACGCGACTCAAATAGTGGCTGCAACACTCGGCACGGACGCTCCAGTTATCGGTGCGGCCCTCCTCGCTCGTGACGCAGAAGAAACTTAACTCTCACAGTTCTGTGGCCCAATTTGAATTTTTTGAGCTATTTGGTAAAGTGCGTTCTTTCCAATGCCACAGATCTTCCACCACAGCACTAATGCTTTAGCGAAGATTACTATCTACGGCGCGGTCTTTATTATTGTCGCCCTCCTGTGGGTTGCCGTCGAACTTAATCGTTCGTCGTGGAATACCGGGCAGTGGGTTGAACGCCAGCAGCCGGTCCAGTTCAGTCACAAACATCACGTTGGCGACGACGGCATCGACTGCCGCTATTGCCACACATCAGTGGAAACTTCCGCGTCGGCCGGACTGCCATCAACCACGACCTGCATGAATTGTCACAAGCAGGTCTGGGCCGACAGTCCCTATCTGGAGCCGGTACGCGCGAGTTTCCGCACCGGCAAACCGCTCGAATGGATTCGCGTTCACGACCTGCCTGATTACGCCTATTTCAATCACAGTATTCACATCAAGAAGGGCGTCGGTTGTTCGACGTGTCACGGCCGCGTCGACGATCAACCGATCATGTACCAGGCGGCGACGCTGCAAATGGAGTGGTGTTTGGAATGCCACCGCGCGCCGGAGCGATTCGTGCGGCCGAAAGACAAGATTTTCGATATGACCTGGCGGCCGGAAAACAAGGGCCACGAGCAATTGGCAGAAGGTTTGCGGTTAAAGGCTGAATACAGGATTCAGGGCCGAAAGGTTTTGGAAAGCTGTTCTACTTGCCACCGTTAGTTGAGCTTTTCTGAAATGAGCGAAAGCGATCGTCACATAAACTTCCAGCTAATGCGCGATCACATTCTTGCTTTACAGGATGCTGAAGCGCCGCGCAGTGGTAAGAAGTATTGGCGAAGTCTGGATGAGCTGGCGGACACGCCGGTGTTTCGCGAGTTTGTCGCGCGTGAGTTTCCGCAACAAGCCGAAGGCTGGAACGATCCGGTCGAGCGCCGCACGTTTTTGAAGTTGATGGGTGCGTCGCTGGCACTCGCCGGTTTGAGTGGTTGCGTCTTTCAACCGCCCGAAAAGATTGTTCCTTACGTCAAACAGCCCGAAGAGCAGATTCCAGGAAAAGCACTGTTCTTTGCGACGGCCGCGCCACTCTTTGGCGCCGCGACGCCGGTACTCGTGCGCAGCAACGAAGGCCGGCCCACGAAGATCGAAGGCAATCCGGATCATCCGAACAACCGTCCCGTTGATTTTCCCGCTGAAGATCCATATCGCGATCCGCGCGGCTCGAGCGCCACAGACATCTTTTCGCAAGCGTCGGTTTTGAGTCTTTACGATCCGGATCGTTCGCAAACGCTTACTTTTCGTGAAGACATTCGCACGTGGACCGCGTTTGTTGGCGAGATGCGTTCGGCGTTGGACGAACAACGGGCTAAACAGGGCGCGGGCATTCGTTTTCTAACGGAAACGATCACGTCGCCGACGCTTGGCGCGCAGATGCGCGAGCTGCTGACGGCGTTTCCGGGCGCGAAGTGGCATCAGTACGAGCCGGCGAATCACGACAACTCGCGAGCGGGTGCGGTAATGGCGTTTGGCCAGCCGGTGAACACCA
>DATNJO010000311.1:0-2487 GCA_035603895.1 Pyrinomonadaceae bacterium | reverse complement strand
TCAATCCGCGCATCCAGGAAACACTGCTTGCGGAATTTGCCGAAGACGATCTTCCAAACAACAGTTACTACGGCGACGGCTCGCCCATAGAGCCTGAAGTTATGGCCCACCTGCGCAGGGCCTACGAACACGAGTTGGTCTCATTCTCCTGGCACAAAGGCGACATTCTCTTGCTCGACAACATGCTTGCCGCACATGGCCGCGCCCCTTATGTGGGTGAGCGAAAGATCCTGGTGGCGATGGCCCAACCGATCACACGCCAGGCCAAAGCAACTCACACCTAATTAAGAACATTTCACCATGACAATAGAAACTATTCAGGGCTATCGTCTGTCGCCCCAACAACTACAGGTTTGGCTCTCGCGGGCGGATAACGGTCCTTGCGTTGTGCAATGCGCTGTGAGCATCGAAGGACATCTCGATTGTGGTCGTCTGCGCGACGCCATTCGCTCAGTGGTCGAGCGTCATGAAATTCTTCGCACGGCCTTTCAATGTCTGCCCGGGATGAATGTACCGCTCCAGGTAATCTCGGAGGAGGCGGTCGTCTCAGTAGGTATCGACGATTTGAGCGACCTAAGTGCGGCGGAGGCAGAACAGCAGTTCCAGGAGATTTGCCAGCGCGACCGGCGCCAGATCCCCGAATTCGAACAAGGTGGCCTGCTCATCTCTTCCCTAATCAGGTTCTCTCCTGCACAGCAGTCATTAGTTCTGACACTTCCTGCAATCTGTGGCGACGTCGAAACGCTCAAGAATCTCGTGGCCGAAATCGCCGGCAGCTATGCGGCTGTAGTGGAGTCGGCAGAAGCTGGCGAGACGATTCAGTACGCCGATTGCGCGGAAGTCCTCAACGAACTGATCGCAGCCGGCGACACCGAAGCAGGGCGGGATTACTGGCGCAAGAAACTCGACGGATCGCTGTTCGACGTCAAACTTCCTTGGGCCAATGAGCCGGCGAACACAGCAGAATTCAATCCGGACTTTGTCTCCGTTCAACTCGCCGCCAAACTCGCGGATGAAATTGCCGCGCAGGCGCGTGCGCAGGGAGTCTCCAGCCAGGCGTTCTTGTTGGCGTGCTGGCAAGCGCTGCTCGCACGTTTGACCGAACTGAAGCAGATCCCGATCGGTGTGGCCTATGGCGGAAGAAGTTATGAAGAGGTCGAGAAAACTGCCGGCCCGTTTGCCAAATATTTACCGATGATTTGCAAATCGGCTGCGG
The DNA here is from genome assembly GCA_035603895.1 of Pyrinomonadaceae bacterium. Taxonomy (GTDB): domain Bacteria; phylum Acidobacteriota; class Blastocatellia; order Pyrinomonadales; family Pyrinomonadaceae; genus PSRF01. Next base: position 1,271 of record DATNJO010000311.1, on the reverse strand, counting down.
CTCTTCCGTTCAACCAGCTTGTCATTCAGATCGACGCAGAGTTGCGTGAGATGGCTGAATGGCAGGACTACTTCTCGTGGACACAAATCGAAGCTGGTAACGGTAACGGAGTAGGTTCGGACGTGCTGCCATGCTTCTCCTTTCACGACCAGTCGTCAGTCTACACGATCGACGATCTGACCTTTACCGTCACGCAAGAGTATGAATGCTCAAATCGTTTTGACCTCAAACTCTCCTGCACCCTAACTGACGAAGCTCTATTATCAACCTTCTACTACGATGCTGATATCTACACGCGCGAGAGCATCGTGCGAGTGGCAGGGCAGTATCGGAAGCTCTTGAGTGAGGCGTTAAAGAACCCGCAAGTCCCGATTTCGGATTTAGAGATTCTCGGCGACAGCGAACGCCGGCTGATATTGTCGGAATTTACCAGTACCGAAAGAAATTATGGAGAGGAGAAATGTCTTCATAGCTATTTCGAGGATCAGGTGGCTCAGACACCGGAGCGAGAGGCGCTGGTCTATGAAGAAGTACAACTGACTTATGCGGAACTGAACCGGCGAGCCAATCAGTTGGCCCATCATTTGCGCCGTCTCGGCGTAGGAACAGAAACGCTGGTGGCGATCTGTGTCGAGCGCGGCATTGAGATGGTGGTCGGGCTGCTCGGCATTCTAAAAGCTGGGGGTGCTTACGTACCACTGGATCCATCGCATCCGCAGCAGCGGTGGTCGTTTACGTTAAGCGATACGCAGGCGCCGATCGTATTGACACAGGAAAGTTTGGCGGAAGGGTTTGCCGAGCAAGGAGTGCGGGTGCTGTGTCTGGACACGGATTGGGAGGTTATCACCGGCGAGAGCGAGGAGAACCCGGTCGCAGTCATAGGGCCGGCCAACCTGGCTTACGTGATCTACACGTCAGGCTCGACGGGACAACCGAAGGGAGTGCAGGTAACTCATCGCGCGGTTAACAACCACCTCCTCTGGCAGCGGGAGCACGTGCCTCTCAGCGCAACAGACCGGCTTTTACAGAAGACACCGTTTACTTTTGATGCTTCGATTTGGGAGTTTGTCCTGCCGTTGATGTGTGGAGCGCAACTGGTGCTTGCGCGTCCTGGTGGACACCAGGACAGTGCTTATCTGGTGGAGACGGTGGCGGCGCAGGCGATCACGGTCTTGCAAGTGGTGCCTACGATGCTGCGAGCGTTGCTGGCGGAAAGAGATATTGCTCGGTGCCGGAGTTTACGGCGAGTATTTTGCGGCGGCGAACTGGTC
>DATNJO010000310.1:0-2814 GCA_035603895.1 Pyrinomonadaceae bacterium | reverse complement strand
CGTGCTGACGCCGAGCAACGAGAAGCATTCATTGATGCGCTCGATCTGCAGGTCGGTTTCCCGAAGATGCATCTCGAACAGCTCACGAAGCTGGTCGAAGCGCGCCGCCTTTGCCATCTTGGGCAACGCCTTAATGAGTTGCTTTTCGGCATGGAGTATGTCCCGCAACTCGTCAACCAACAGATCATCCAGACCCCCCGGCGCCGTGGGAGGTGAACTCTCCGTCCGGATGGGCGAGGGGGCCTGTCTATCCCCGGGTTCCTGGAGCGCGGGCGAGTTGACGAACTCCCAATCGCTGCCCTCATTCCAGGGGCCGCGAGTATCGATCTCGCCTTCATCGCCTCTGCCCGTTGAGTCGTTGAAGAACTGGTTTACCAGGCCCGGAGTAGGAGCAATCTTTCCGATGGAGAAAGCGGGCTTCTTCATGCTCTCAAGCGCAGCTGCGAAAGCTTTCATATGAGTGATTTCGCGGGTCATCAGAAACTGGAGTGCATCCTTAGAGCCAGAATCATCGCAAAAATTGATCAGGCGTTCGTAAACGATCTTCGCCCGAGCCTCCGCCGCGATATTGCTGCGCAGATCAACGTCGAGTTCTCCGGTAATTTTCAGATAATCGGCCGTCCAGGGGTTGCCTTGGGAGTTGAACAGGTTAACGCCGCCGCCGCCGGCGATCGCGATAAGCGGATCCGCTTCGGCCAACTGCCGGTCGAATTTGGACGGCTTGAGATGCATCCGGGCGAGGCAACCGACCACCTCCAGATGGCTGAGTTCCTCTGTGCCGATATCCATCAGCAGGTCCTTGCGCTCAGGATCCTCACAATTCAGTCCCTGAATAGAGTATTGCATTGCGGCGGCAAGTTCGCCGTTGGCACCGCCGAACTGTTCCAGCAACATATTACCAAATCGGACGTCGGGCTCGTCGACCCGCACGGTGAACATGAGTTTCTTGACGTGATGATACATAGCTGAGCCTTTCGGAGAAGAGAGAAGATTGTTGGTGCAACCACGCCACACCATAGTCGTTCCGGAACACGGCAAAGATCAGCGCGTGAGATGGCGTGGCTGGGCGGACCATAGTCCTAGTCGCTCCTGACGGCGCTTCAGTCAAAAAACCAACTTCAGGCATGATGAAGCCCGTGACGTCCTGACAACCTGATGCTTGCCGCCTTTTGTTGCGGGGGGACTTATCTTGAACGACGTTCGGCTGTTGGGCTTTGACCGCGATCCGAAGCGAGACTGCTGTCGGCCCACTTGATGGCCACAGTCTTCATTGGGTCAACATTGTCGCACTTCAGGCAAACCAGCTTTGTCCGACTTTCTCTGTCGGTCATCGCTATCAATCGCTTTTTGCATCCGGGACAGCGGCTCAAGTCCATTGTTACCTCCGCGGTAGAGTGAATGCGATGGACTCGACAGCGTTATTCGCGAGAAGAGTGCGTCGCTGAAAAAGCATGCATTAAGCTTGCCGCATTCACCTGCTTCGTGATGTCATTGGATTGAAGAGCCTTGGCATCAATCCACTAACGAAGACTACCGGTCGTGGCATTCGAGCACGTATCATTTGATACGATCCAGCAAACTTTTTGGAGGGAAGGTGTCAAAAACGCATCAAATCCTGATCCGCAAGCTTAGGGAACATTCACGCCTCACCAGTGAGGATCTGGCAACAATAAATTCGCTAAGTCACACTCTTCAGGATTTGAATCCCGACGAGGACTTCATTCGACAGGGGGACGACCCGGACGTCTCGGCTGTGGTCGTGTCCGGGATGGTTTCTCGCTATCATTTGCTCGAGAATGGCCGCCGGCAGTATCTCTCGTTTCATATGGCTGGTGATATGCCAGACTCACAGGCGCTTTTCATTGAAAAGATGGATCATGCTGTATGTGCGATTGGTCCGGCACGCATTGCATCAATCCCTCATAAGGAGCTGATCGCCGCCTTCAATCGTCGACCGTCAATTGGCTTTGCGATCTGGCGGGAAACATTGATCGATGCCGCCATTTTTCGCGAAGCGATAACCAATAACAGCGCCAGAACGATGCCCGCGCGGATGGGACATCTGTTTTGCGAGCTTTTCTATCGCGCCCGTGCCTCCGGCTTGACGGAGGGAAATACTTTTGCAGCGCCTATCAGCCTTGTTCAATTGGGAGAAGCCCTTGGAATGTCGATCGCCACTGTCAACCGTACCTTGCATGAGATACGGGCGTCGCGGGCAGCAGACTTTCAAAAGGGCGAGCTCCACGTCAGGGATTGGGACCGCCTAATGGAGATCGCGCAGTTCAATCCCGGCTATCTTCATTTGAAGAAACCTGCACCTTAGAAATAGACTGTAGGCGCGATCCCCGCACGGCTTGCGGAGGCATGTTCGATGGCCATACGTTGGCCTACCGTGACGCGTATATCGAAGCGACATGGCCTTGGTCGATACTGGCGACAAGATTTGGCATAGCGCGTCGCGCTTCCGGACAGGGCAGTAGCAATCCGAGCACCCTCTTTCATCGAAATGGCTACTCTGACACCCGATAGCAAGGCTCTTTGACCATTGGTGACTGATTCCGATCAAACGAGGCCTGAGATGCTTGTCTGCGACGCAGCCAATTTAGAAAGTTCTGTTGCCACATAGAATTGACTGGCTATTCCGCCGAACAGAGCGCTGGCTAATTTCAGCGCCAGTCGCAAAAATGTTCCAGCTCAAACTTCGTCCCTAAAATGCGCCGCCGTGTTCCACTGGCCGGAAGGTCGTGGTTGCGACCCGCGGAGCGCCGGCAGAGCCGGGCTTTTACCTGCACGTCTATTTTTGTGCACTCGCGG
>DATNJO010000309.1:0-3874 GCA_035603895.1 Pyrinomonadaceae bacterium | reverse complement strand
ACGACCTATTAACGGTGTAGCGATGTGCACGCTTTACAGCATCAGGACAAATCAGGACGCAATAAAAGCGTTGTTTCGCGTGACGCGTGATGTTGCGGGCAACTTGCCGAGCATGCCTGCCGTATTTCCAGATTGGGAAGCGCCGGTTATTCGGACGAACGCGGGCGAGCGCGAGCTCGTCAAGATGCGCTGGGGATTGCCGAACCCGCCGCAGCATGGCGGCATCAACACAAACATTCGAAATCCGACATCGCCTCATTGGCGGCGGTGGCTCAAACCCGAGAACCGATGCCTCGTTCCCGCCAATAGTTTTTCAGAATATAACGATAAGCCGAACCCAGCCTCGCTAAAAAATGCAGATGGGTCAAAACATGCAATGGCGGGAAAAAAAGATGTGGTGTGGTTTGCCCTCGACAAGTCGAGGCCACTTTTTGCTTTTGCGGGCGTGTGGACAGAGTGGACGGGCGCGCGTGGCACGAAATCCAATCCCATCGAAGGCCAGCATCTAATCTACGCGTTCCTGACTTGCCCGCCAAACGCGGTCGTTGCGCCGGTTCATGCGAAGGCAATGCCGGTGATCCTGACAACGCCAGAAGAATGCGATGTCTGGATGCGCGCGCCATGGGATGAAGCCGCACAGCTTCAAAGGCCAATTGCGGACGCATCGGTAATCCTAATCAAAAGCGGCGCAGACAAGGAGGACCCATAGGGATCGGAGACAGGTGTCCATTCCTTTTCCTTGTTTGCAGTTGCGACTTGCGTTAGAACAAATGACGAACCCCTGATGTTTGATTCAGTGTTGAATGGCATCACTGCCGTTCCATCAGCTCTGGCGTCGGGCCTTTTCAGCGATCACACTCCTTCATCAACGTTAGCCGCATCACAATGGTCGTCCTCACTCTCAAAGCAAAAAACGATCACCTACAGAAGGTCGCCAGCACGCGCGACTTCATCAAGGCAATATCGGAGTTTGTGTGGAACGCACTCGATGCCGACGCGCCGCGCACCACTGTTGAGTTAGTCCGTAATGCCTTGGGAGGTGTTGTGAGCATTGTCGTCCGCGACAATGGTACCGGCATTACGAGGGCTCGCGCGGAGCATGACTTTGAGAGCTTGGGTGAGTCGTGGAAACTTCATACGGCGCGAACGCCCGTTCTCAGCCGCGCAATTCACGGCAAGGAAGGACAGGGGCGTCTCCGTTTTTTTTCCCTCGCCCGAAGGGCCGTGTGGGATACCGTGTACGAACAAGATGATAGGCACTACCGACTAAAAATTGAGATTGATGCCGATCAACTGTCCTCCAGTTCAGTTTCTGAGCCGGAAGAAGTGCCGAAAAAGACGCCGACTGGTACTACCGTCGAGCTGGCTCCTTTGAAGGAGACGTTTGACTGGTTGACGAGCGAAGAGGCTCGATCAGAGTTCGATTCCATTTTTGCGCCTTATATTCTTCAGTATCCAAAGACGCAGATTTCGTACGACGGTCGTCCGGTTGATCCCAAACGGACAATCGAGCACTCGCACGAGTTTCCAAACCAGCCGATTATTTGTCCTGGCCGCGTTGTGCGCGACTTGACGTTGCGTGTCATAGAGTGGAAGCCGCGAATCACCGGACGGAAAATTTACTTCGGCGGCGAAAGTGGCGTTGTCTTAGGCTCCTTGCCAGCGAATGTAACGGCGCCTGGGTTTGAATTTTCTGCATATGCGTACTCGCCGTTTTTCAATGAAATCGCGAAAGCGAATCTACTGGAATTTGACGGTCTTACGGACCCCGACTTCGCCCGAGTGCTTGAGCACGTTCGCGATCAACTTACCGATTATTTCCGACGCCGGCAGGCCGAAAAGTCAGGTGAATTGATTGACGACCTTAAGGCTGCTGGGGTCTACCCCTACGAGGGCGATCCTCGCGACGAGATCGAGCGTCGCGAACGGCAGGTTTTCGACATCGCAACGCATGCAGCAGTGTCTTATTCGAAGGATTTCAAAAAAGCGGATAATTCACTCAAGAAAATTGCCTTGGGCCTTCTAAAGGAGGCGTTGACCAACAATCCGGAGTCGATCACCCGCATCCTGAAGGCAGTGTTCAATCTTCCCAAGGTCCGGCAAGACGAATTTTCACAACTTCTCGATAAGACTGAGCTTGCCAACATCATCAGCGCTTCCAGTCTAGTCGCGAACCGTATCGTTACATTAAAAGTTTTGCGCGAAATTGTGTTCGAACCTAAGCACCGTCGCACCGTCAAGGAACGGGGCGAGCTGGACATGCTGATTCGCGACAACACGTGGATTTTTGGCGAAGGATTTCATCTTACGATGGCCGAGGCAGGTCTTACTCAAATCATGGATCGCGTCTCGGAAGAAATTGCTACCAAACGGGCCAAAGGAACGCCGGTTCGAAAGCTGGATGGTAAGATTGGCCGTATCGACTCTTTTATGGGTCGAGTAGTGCCGAGCCAAAATCAGAACCTTCGCGAATATTTACTTATCGAACTGAAAAAACCTTCAATTACGATCGGCCGCAAGGAAGCGGATCAGGTCGAGGATTACGTTAATGCGATTCTCGCGCAACCGGATTTCATCAACACGTCAACCCAATGGAATTTTTTTCTGGTTACGACCGAGTACGACGATGTTGTGAGGGAACGCATTACCCAAGAAAATCGGCCGGTTGGCTTGTTTATCGACAAACCAAATCACAGGGTGTGGATCAAGTCATGGGCTGAATTAATCCATGAGTGTGAAGCGCGACTGAAATTTGTTCAGGACAAGTTGAATATTGAAGTGTCCGCAGAAGAGATTCAGGATCGTATCGCACGCCTGAAGGCATCGGTGCTAAAAAGCGATATAGTCGAAGAAGTCAGACCGCCGATCACTCCTAAACCAGCTAAGGAGAAACAGTCCGGTCGTAATAAGAAAAAGAAGCGGTAACTCGCGTGTCCTTACGTGAAAGTCGCAGTATTATAGCGCGCTTAGAAGGAATTGATTGCCGATTGATCGTACATAGTAAGGATGCAATATTGCGGTAGCCCACCCAACAGGAAAATCTAGTGCTCGACATCATTGAACGCGAAATCGCGGCTGATCGTTTTTACGTCCAGAACTTCGCCAACGACGGGGAGAAGTTTGTAGCGTGGTACCTTCGGCGTGTTCTGCTCCGTACTCCCGAAGAAACGCGACAGGAGATCACGGACGGCGCGCATGATAAGCAGATTGACGCCGCCGTCGTGGATGACGATGCACGCAAAATAACGATCGTTCAGGGCAAATTCATAAAAGATAATCTCGTTGATGCTGCGCCTCTGCGCGAGGTGCTTGCCGCGTGGTTGCGGTTGCAGGATCTCGACAGCCTTCAGAAGGATGCCAATGCGAGATTAAGGGAGCGATTGGAGGCCATCCGGCGTGCCATTGATGACGAGTACGAGCTTGAATTTGAATTGCTGACCACTGGCGAACTTACATCAGCAGCGCAGGACGATTTGCGTGCTTTCGCGACGCAGATGAGCGAGTTTGAGGATTTTCCGGTTACGTTTCAACTCGTCAACACAGAGGTGCTTCGAACGCGACTTGCCGAAGCTGAATCCAAGGAACTTCCGATCATCACCCACAGCTTTGCCTTAACCAAGGGCAAGTATTTGCAAATGGATATTCGCGGCACCCGTTCAATTATCGCGGCGCTTCCGTTGAAGGATTGTCTAGGAATCCCTGGCATTACAGACGGCAGATTGTTCCGTAAGAATGTGCGGCAGTCCCTCGGACAGAACAATAAAGTAAACAAGGGAATGCGCCACACGTTGGAGGGAGAGCGGATTCAGGACTTCTTTTTCTATCACAACGGAATCACCGCGCTCTGTAAGAAGTTTAAACTCGATGAAGAAAC
>DATNJO010000308.1:0-9233 GCA_035603895.1 Pyrinomonadaceae bacterium | reverse complement strand
GTACCTGCTGCGATTGCGAGAGGGCTGTAAATACCGGTTCGACGTCTTCGCTTCTGAGCGGAACGCGTCCGGTCCGCAGGGCCGCCCTGTAGGCGCCGTAGTTTAAGCCATCGACGATGGACGCGTTGATTCTCACCATGTCGTTGAAGAGACTGTTGACCGCGCCGACATGAGGAACCCGCGCCAGAACCCATTCCAGCGAGCCGAGCGCCGACATCCCTTCTTTGCTGTTGAACCAACCTGCATGTGTTGTATCCACCATCAGTTCGAGCACAGTTGTTCCGGCCATCTTTTCGTTGAAGAAGCTGTCGCCTCGCACGATGTCGCTATCGCTTGGAAGGTTGCGGATCCAACTGTCGTCGACGCGAAGCCGCGTGGTCGCGAGTGCAGCGCACGCCGCGACCAGGAGAGCGCAGACGGCCACGCGCCGTGGACTTGCACCGCCGGTCAAGAAGCGCAGCACCAACGTTGTGGGACGTCCGCCGAGTGCTACCGACGCGTCGCCTTTCCAGCGGATTTTCGGTTTCAGAAGCACGAGCAGTGCTGGAAGCAGTGAGAACGTGAACAACGACGAGAAGACGATCGCCACCGAGCCGAATACGCCGAAGATACGCAGCGGGGTGAGGCTCACGACCGCCATCGACATCAGTCCGACGACGGTTGAAACGGCCGTGATCGTGACGGGACGCGCGGCGCTGCTGAACGCCGCCACAATCGTCTCCTCAGTCGTCAATCCTTCGGCGCGCTCCGCTTCATTGAAGTAATGCCCGAGCGCGTAAACGTCATCAGACACGCCAACGCAGATGAGGACCACGGGCAATACCAACGTCGTGACGAACACCGGTTGACCGGTCAGGCCCATCAGGCCCGTCATCCAGATCAGGCTCACTCCGATTTCCGTGAGCGACAAAAGCGCGGGTATGGGATGGCGAAACGACAGAAACAACATCACGCCGAGGACAGCGATCACGGCGGGAATCAAGCGGGCCAGATCGCGTGCTGTCGCTTGGCCAAGAACGGCTTGCGCCAGTGCCGATCCGCTGAGATAGACCGCGTCTTTGCCGGCTGACTCGGTCGCAATCAGGGCGCGCGTCTCTTCAAGCAGGCGGTACCGGTCGGCTCCCGGCTCCACCTTCGCGATGATGGCCGCGCCCTTTCCGTCGCGCGAGATCAGTACACCGGTGTCATAACCACGCCTGCCAACGTCGCGGCGCAGTTGTTGGATGGTCTCCAGGTTTAATTGATCCTCGGACCGGTAGAGCGGATCGGTGTCGACCTTGTCGTCGACGAGAGCGACGCGTGGCACTGTGGAAATGCTGATGACGGAAGTGGGGACGATTCCAGCGACGCGAGACAATCCATCACTCAAACGCGCGATGCGTCGCAGTGTCTCGGGTGTGTACACGCCCGACTGCTCGTTGCCGACCCCTATTAATACAAGGTCGCGCAACTCGAAACGCAACGCCGCCTCGTCGCCTTCGGCGAACTGCGGCAGTCCGGAAGGAATCAAGGAGCGGCCGTCGAGCCGGAGTTGAATTCGCGGGATAAATATAAGGGCGCAAACGGTGATAACGCCTGCGAACGTGATGACGAGGCGCGGATGTCTGACGGAAAATCTCAGCAGGCGAGTTATCAGGAACACAGTGTCGACCTGTAACGTAACCGCGAGACTTTTTCTTATTCAATCTTGCTAAAGTCAGTTCCCGGCGGCAAGTGACTGCAACCGCTCCTTGATACCCGGAAGTGAGCGAATCTGAAACTCGGGCTCGATTGTCTTCGCAAGTTCGAGTGCTTTCTCGTAAGCCGCGCGCGCTTGTTGAGGTTGCCCCATCTCGCGGAGAACGTCTCCCAACGCAAGTTGTGTCTGAATTGAATCCGGCGCCAGCGCAACTGCTTCCTGTACTTCCTGAAACGCCTGGTCGAGTTGTTTTGCCTGCGCGAGGTTCCGGGCCTTCTGTACTTTGCTAATTGCCGCCGCCAACGGCATGTCAAATGTGCCGTCAAACACAAACACGCCGCGATCGATCACAGCCGTGGGTTTGAGCAGCTTGAATTGACCGTAAGGATCGAGCGAGCCCGGGCCGAGTTCAACTCCCGACAGATTGCTGGCGCTAATCAGCACCGGCCCATTTATCGATCTCGGGACATCGATCGGCAGGTTGAGCCACATCGTGGTGAGCGTTGGCAAAGGTTTACAGGGTATTCCGTAGTAGTCCGTTTCGACGACGCCCGCCGCGAAATACACGAACCAGCAATCTTTCACTCCGCGCTCGTCGAGATACTGCTTTACGCTCTTGAGTTGTTGACCCCAATCAGAATTTGAGTCGGTCAGATACTTGTGAGTTTGCGACGGTCCGCCCCAGAGTTCATTTGCGTAGGGGATGTAGTTGGGAAACGCTGCGACGGATGAAGTCACATGGACCAGCACCAATGCCCCGACAGCATAAGCCCACTTCCGGTTCGCCTGAATCAAGCTCCACGCGGCACCGCCGATAAGTACGTACAGAAAAACGTAAACGACCAGAATGTGCCGCACGCCGATGTTCATTCCGACAGTCAATGCGACCAGCAGGTAGAAGATCACGGGAACTACCAGAAAGATGATCTCTCGCCCGCGTTTGAGACGACGAGTCGCAATAACACCGAGGCTCAACAGAAACAGCGCCAGGACGCCAACGGTTGATTTGATTAGAAACGCGATGGGAAAGTAGAACCAAACGCCGTGTGCATACACCTTGCCGAGCACATAGCTCGTGTAGTAATTCGCCGTGAGTCGTACGTCGGCCAAACCGTAAAGATACGACTCAGGAAGGACGTGCCAGCGAGCCGCTGTTGAGATCGGCCATGCTTCGGAAGGTTTCAAGCCTTTGACGTATTCGGCCAGCGGCGGATTCAGTTGCAGACCGTTTGGCCGCGCGTTGTAACGGAAGCCGTAAAAGGACCACAGGACCAGCCAACCGATCAGCGTGATGAGCGCAAGCGAACCTAAAAGCCTGAGCGCGCGGCGATCGATCTTTTCGCGGAAGATCTCGCAAACCGTCAACAGGAACAGGATCGGAAGAACCAGCAGACCGGTGTGTTTGACTGCCAGTACCAGTCCGACCGCTACTCCCGCCACGATCAGCCGTAATACAGACGGAGCCTTCACGAACCGATAGAACATGTAAACGCCGAGAAACATGAAGCAGGCGAGGCCGACGTCGGTTGTAATGAGCGCGCCGTGGGCCAGGAGGTTTGGATCGAAAGCTAGCAACGTGAGTGCAATGAAAGCCGCGCCCGTCCCAAACATCTCCCTCGTTCCGAAGAAAACGACTAATGCAGCAAGCAACGTCAGAGTTGCCGCAACCGCGCGCGTCCGCGAGAGAATCTTGTCCGCATCATTCTGATAAAGAAACTCCTTGCCGCGAAGAAACGCGTCCTCTTTAAAGAAGCGTTCTTCGAGCGCGGGAGATTTCGGCTTGGACCACAGCAGCGGCGTGGTCGTGAGGAGTTTCACCAGCGGTGGGTGTTCGGGATTCAGTCCGTAATCGGCATGAGTCCACGTGTGAAACCCGGTGAAGATATGATTCCCTTCATCCCAGGTTTGCGATTCTCTTCGTACGGAAAAGAACAGTTGAAGGCTGAGAACAACCAGCAAAAAACAGAGCGCCGCTATTTCGCGCGCGCGCAAGGGTCGGTCGGGGTTAATATTTTTCACCAGGGGAGATCCTTCAAACTGATTTGCATCTTCTTGACCAAATCATGCACCAGCGAAGCTTGCACGGCGCCTTCAACGTCAAACTCAGCACGGGCCGCGCGACCAACGTGAAACTCGCGAATGCGCGTCTCGCTCGCGATCTTTAAAATGGCGTCAACATCGATATTGCCGCCGGCAAGAATCATTAATTCCGGCCCTGCCACTCGTTCGTACTCGCCGAGCCGTCGCACTCGCGACTCCAGATCGTCTGTTCCTCCATGACTAAGAACTCGATCGACCTGCGGCAACCGCTTGATCGCACTCAACGCCCGTAACTTATCTTTAGCGTCTTCAAATGCATGATGAAAAGTTGCTCGCGCGTCCGGTGCGCAAGCGAGCACGCGGCGCGTCAGTTCGATATCACCTTCGCCGTCTTTCAAAAAGCCGAGCACAAAACCATCGACCTCAAGCGAGGCAAAACGTTTAGCGGCCAAACAAAGACGCTCGATCTCATCTTCGCCACTCGTTTCATAGCCATCACTCTCCCTCAGCATCACTCGCACCGGAAGATCAACCGCCTGCTTGATCTCTTCAACCAACTCGAACGGCGGCGTCAATCCACCACGCTTCAGCTCGCTCACAATCTCAAGCCGGCCAGCACCGCCTTTCTCAGCTTCAATTGCATCTGCAACTGAACACGCGATTACTTCCAACAACGGCATCACTTTGCGCTCGCGATTAGTCATCTTCGTCCAGACGGGTTTTGCTTACAAACTTGAGAACACAGTGCAGGATAGAAAGGAGAGGGGGTTAGGTGTTCTTAAAGGCGTCATGAACTATACCGTTTTCGGTTAGAGAAGATCGGGATTTATTGTTCCAAACGCTTGAGTTCTCTTCTCCACGGCGTCGATTCGTTTGTCGATACTCCGAGCCTGTCGGCTACACGATCTACCCACTCGATGAGTCGTTCGCAGTCGATGGGAATCTCCGCAAATAGCGAATGAACACCTCCCAAGCCGGTCGTCTCAATCAAGCGCTTTTCGTTGAATACCCACTCGCTGCGCTCACACGCGACAGCATGGGCTTCTTCCACGACCGCGACCGCAACCTGGCCCGCGGCGCCGGCGATATTGCCGCGTTGGGCGTGCGCCCGCGCGTAGTCGAGACTGAAGGATCGACAGAAGCGCCAGATCGGTGGAGCGGCTGCCGCGAGTTTGGGTGGAAAGGATCTCAGCGCGGGAATTTGCCCGCGCAGTACGCGACATGAAGCGAGTTCGGCGCTCAGAGTGTAAGTCGGAATGCCGGCGAGATAACCAAGCAGCGTGTCTCGTTCGAACTCTCCCTCTTCAGCGCGGCTGGTCCAATACTCGACGACGTTCAGATCGCGCAGGATGACGTCGACCTTCACCCCTCGGCACTCGAGCCACGCGCCTCCATTCATCACACGCCCCCACGATCCGGGAGGGAACACCGTGCCGCGCTTAGAGAGAGCTGTCAGATCTATTCCGCCTCGGTAGTAAACTCCCAGGTCCCAGTCACTCCCCTCGTCATCCGTCCGCACCGCCCGCGAGCCACCGAGAACAACGGCAACCGCCCCGGGCATGGCGGCCAGTACATCAACCAGCTCCGTAATCGATTGCGGGATGTCGTATGGAAAAGCAGCGGGGCTCACGCGACGGGATGTTACGCATAAGCAGTGGCGCCGTCAAAACCAATGTCCTTCGGGTAGAGATAATCCCTGAGACGAGAGCGGAGGCGTTGGGACGCCTCCGCTCTTGATTTTGCGTTTGATCTAAAACGCGTTACTGCAATGACACGTCGTCAACTCTGAATACTGTTGGCAACGTGATGTCATTCGTGCCGCGGAATTGAATCCGCACGGTCTGGCCGGCGAACGCACTGAGATTGAATGGTCCTCTCAGAACGTATACTCCCGCCGTCCCGCTGTTCTGATTACTAAACGTCGTCACCGTTGAAAGCAACGTTCCCGTCGTACTTCGTACTTCAATGAAGAGACGATCGAAGACTGCTGCTCCCGCTGCTTCGTTAGTCGTAATGTTTAGCCAGAACGACAGATTCGTACAGCCGTTAGTCGGAACAGTTACCGTTTGGAACAGGGTCCCCGTGGAACTGTTCACTCCGTTAAGGATCATGTAGGCAGTTCCGCTGTGCGGGAACGTTCCCGTACTGCGGGTTACCTGGCTACTAATGGTCCATGGCGTCGTACCGGTTTCGAATCCCGGGTTAACGATCGCGTTGGTACAACCGCCTCCAGCGGCGGCCTGCGACACGCTGTGTGTCAACCCCGCAATCGTCAACGAACCACTTCGAGCGGTGCCAGTGTTTGCGGCAACAGAGTAGTTCACTGTGCCACTGCCGGAACCACTAGCGCCGGACGTGACAGTGATGAACGAGTTGTTGCTCGCAGCGGTCCAATTGCAACCCGCCGACGTAGTTACCGTCACGCTTTGCGTTCCACCCGCCGCCGCAAAGCTCGCGCTGGTTGGATTGATCGAGAAGGAACAAGTGCCGCCGCAATCCGCGGGGACGTCAGTCGCGGCAACGTGAGTTGTGCCATCGTTACCAACTGCCGACACGCCCATACCGTGACGTGCAAACACGGTCCAGATCGCGCAACGATTTGCTCCGCCATTCAGGCTCTGATCGGCCTGAATGATGCCATCGCGTGCGTTCAGGAATGATGGACGATTGGGTGTGAACTTCATTCCGTTGAGCACAATGCGGTCTGTGATTGTGGCGCCAAGCTGCGTTCGCAGATCCCAAAGAGTCGCGGCCCAGACTTCGCCGTCATTGTGAACCGAGGAGCTTTGAAGGTCGGCGTAAGAGTCGTGCACGGTTGCAGCAGGAACCGTGTAAGCCGCACGCCGAATACCGGCCGGATTGTTGGTGACGTACTCGCCAACAGCACCGTCGTTGTTGATGGTGGTGGCCCAGTAGTCAGACCAACCTTCACCCATTGCTCCCGACTGAATACCACTCAACGCGGTACTGCCGTTGCCAATCAGCCGGTTTGAAATGCCGTGTCCGTATTCATGGAACACAACGTCGCCATCAACCGAACTGTCGCGATCAGGATTGGGCGAGGTGAACAGATACTGTTGCATGCGCGGACGCGAACCATCTGGCGGTGTCGCGAAGTTTGCATTGTTTGTTCCCGAGCCGTCCTGCGCTTCCGCTCGCACGGAGTCGTTTCCGGTACCGCCACGGCCGAAGTTATTTACCTGGAAGTTGCGCGCTGTCTCCGTAAAACCAAGGTTGTAGGAGAAGTCGTGCATGATGTTGTTGTAATAGAAAAGGTTCGTCACCACAGCCGCTTGCTGTGTTCGCGGGTCGACTGTAGTGGAGAAAGGAAAAGTGAAATCCTGATTCGCTGCTGATGCGTGACCAACGGAGAGGCCGGTGCCGTTGTTATTGTCCGGCGAGTTGTTGGCATCTGTATCCAGATAAGCCTCGACGTTGTTGCCGGTGGTCACGGTCGAAGTTCCCATCCAGCCGGCCGCCGTGTTGATGGTAGTGTCGCCGACGAATGAAACGAGTTGGCGTGCGCCTTTGTCAGGCGCTTCGGTGTAAACCGTGCCTTGCGCTTCAAACAAATAAAGGTTGTGCCGGAGCAGAAGCTCGCCGGTGTAAGCGTCGAGTAGAATTTCATACCACTCTTCCGGGCCGACTTCCGCGTAGATGTGCCAGGCCAAACGACTCTCGCCGGCGATTCTCACCACGTTCTGTTCCGAGAGTACTTCCTCGAGATTCAGGTCCAGCGGATTCGCAAACCGAGACTGTTCAGTCGACGACTGTCGAGAAAAATTCTCGACAAAAGACGGGAAGACATTTCTGCCCGCATGTTCAAACGCTTTCGCGATCGCTTTGGCTTCACTCAACGCACCTTTGCGTTTGAGCGGTGGTCCATCGACCAGAAATCCCTCGCGTACATTGAGTACTTCGCCATACTTATTAACGACGACTTGAACTTGTCCTTCAAACACCTTCAGACCACCAACGGTCTGCGTGTAGCTGAGGAAAGTAGTTCCCTGATCGTTATCTTCGTTTTCCAGTTTCAACTCTTCGACATTGGCTGCCGAAAGCGCGAAGAGTGAGTTATTGCGTCCGAGGAAATTGCGGGCGACGTTGTCGGCGGTATCCGATCGTGGTTCGGAAAGCGCACTGCCATCGATGAAGAGGTTCTTCATTGCGCCTGCTTCGTTAACTACCGCGCGAAGATTTTTCGCATGATCGGCTTGGAGAGACGAACGGAATTTGTCAACTGCGGAAGCCCGAGATTGAGTGCGAGTGTTCTGCATCGCACTTTGCTTACCGGAAGTTGAACCGAGGTCCATGTCGTTAAACTCGCCGCGGTCATTCAGGCGAACGTCGAAGTTTGGCAGAGCGCGGCTAGCGGGTGCTTTGGGGGACCCTGGTAATGTTCGCTGTTGTGCCGCATCTGACTTCCATAAGGGTAAGACTATGGCAGCCGCAGCGGCCACAGCGAGAACTGTGAAGATCAAAGTCTTACGAATCATTTTGCGCCTCCTTTGGCTCTGTTGAGAGGTAAGGCAGCACTCGCCCGTTATCTTGCAAGGTGGAACGTTCGTCCACTCATGATTTCGATCAGGTGAGAATGCCTAGCATGCTTTAACTACTACTGTGAATGTCGACCGAGAGAAATCCATATCGAGAACAGTTAAGACCGAGTTATGAGACTTGCACGGGCTGAGTGAACTACTTTGGGAGAATTGTAGGGCTTGTCCAGAACGAGAGGCGCACAGAGTAGCAGATTGCAGTGAGGGTGTAAATGTTAGTTTACGCGCGTGTTAGTTTACGCGCGGCGTGTTCGGTTACGCGCGTGTAGTATCCTAAGCTGAACGCCGAAGGCGTTCACTAATTTCAGCCAAGGGTTGGGCACAACCCTGGGTTCAAAACCAATAAGGTAAACAACGCTGAAAGCGTTGGCTAGAAGGACCCTCGGATTGCCAACGCTTTCAGCGTTAACGTTTTCCTGCCTTTTACCCCAGGGTTGTACCAACCCGGGGCTAGAACTGGCAAACGCCTCCGCCGTTTAGATTAGGAGACCTCCTTACGCGCGGAGCAGGAGGTGGAAGACGCCGTGTTTGCCTCGGATCAATTCGTTCGACGCAGCGGGTCTCAGGCGCAATAGCAGATCGGCTAAACGGCGAGCGGTAGTAGCAGTCAACTCCCTCTCGGTCAAAGATAAAGTGTAGAGGTCGATATCCTGTTTACTGGTTTTGATGTGGGTCGTGGAAATCCGCAAGCCGAGCGAAGTGCAACGCACTTTGACCTTACCACTGCCATTGGTCTCACGGTTTGCGGCAATCGCGAGAGCGAGTTCTTTGATGTGAGCTGGAAGAAGAAGTTTGTGAGCGTCTCCATCACTCAGCTTTCGCTTTACAATTAGACCAACCATCGTTGCGGTAACGATCGCGGCGCCAACAACGTGCGAAAGATGAAAAACAAACATCCCGGCGAGTTCGGTCAATACCACTGCGTTGACAAGCACAAGCGACGTCCACTGCGCTTCCGA
>DATNJO010000307.1:0-2775 GCA_035603895.1 Pyrinomonadaceae bacterium | reverse complement strand
CAAACTCTGCGCCAACGGAAGCAAACGTCGCGATTCCGCCCGCGTCATTGCCGGCGTTGGCGGTGATCACTCCAGGACCGAGAATCGCGAGGTAAGTAAGCAGACGACGACGCCGCGCCACGGTGCGGCGCACGCCATGCGCGCCACGTTGCATTAATCGGCGCCCCGCAGCTCTGACTGCTGCTCGTGGTTCTGCCACTTGGAGGTTCTCCGTCCTTCATCTCTTCTACTAGACAGGATTACAGAATTGACAAGATGTTTCTTTCAGGGAAGAGCCTGAGTGGACCTCGATTTGACTGCGACTCACCTTGTAAACCTTGTTAATCCTGTGAAACGTTCAAATCTGTATTTCAACCAAACAACCGCGGCAGACGCTGACGCCAATCCTTTGGCAAAAGGATCTCCATCGCGTCGTCTACCGTGATGATGCCGAGTATATCTCCTGACTCGTCCACAACGGGAAGCGCGAGCAGGTTATATTCCGCCATGCGTTGCGCGACCTCTTTTGCCGGCTCATGCGGACTCGCGTGCTGAAACTCTGTGCGCATCACGTGTGCGAGCGGCACTGACGGATCCGCGAGGATCAAACTTCGCAACGCGATGACGCCCAAAAGCTTCCACGAGTTCTCCGCTTCGACCACGTAAAGGTAATAGATCATGTTTGGCGTCTCGGCCATTTCGCGCAAGCGCGCAAGAGCCTCGCCAACTGTTAGTTCACGCGGAAGTGTGACGAACTCGGTCGTCATCAAACCGCCCGCCGTGTCGTCTTCGTAAGGAAGCAGTTCGGCAACATCGGCCTGCTCCTCGTCGTCCATCAGGCCGAGTAGCTCTTCGGCTTTCTCTTCAGGCAGGTCGCCGAGCACGTCGGCTGCTTCGTCGGGCGACATCCATTCGAGAATGTCGGCGGCGCGTTCCTGGTCCATGTCGCCGAGAATTCTGGCCTGATGTTCCGCGGGCATCTCTTCGAGTGTCTCCGCGGCGGTTTCGTCGTCGAGTGCTTCGACGACTTCTGAGCCGTGGTGATATGAGAGCGCTTCGGCGAGACGCGCGATCTCCACCGGATGCAGGCGCGCGAGTTTGTCGCTCGAAGATTTCAACTGCACCGTGGCGGCGTCGGTAGCGAGATAACCGACATCGGCCCAATCAAGTACTTCAACCGTTCTTCTCGTTCCAGCAAAACCGGCGGGGGCCAAACGTCTCCACAGTCCCTGAAGACTCACGTCAGCACCGGTCACGCGCCACTCGCCAGCGGCTTCAATGATCTGCACGTCATTGACGCGCACCACGCGTTTGCCGTCGACGTCGATCAGTTGTTTATCGAGCACATCGCGCGCGAGCAACACTTCGCTTTCTCGTCTGACAAAGGGGCGAAGATCGATAATGTCTGAATTGAGGCGCACTCCGTTTTGATTGAGTTCGGTAATGCGCCAGCGCGAAAGAAAAAAATCACGCCTTCTGTAGCGCGCGACGAATCCGGTGACCGGCGGATGATCGTCCGCCCCGAGGCGCACAATCACATCCTTGACCGTGGCCACACGTTCACCCTCCAGATCGCGTATCGGGCGACCTAATACTTGCGACAGATAGAGCATTGATCCAGATAATGCCACTAAGAGGCACAAAAAGCACAAGGAGGGTGTGAACACATTTCTGCTTCTTGTGCTTCTTTGGGGCTATGACTCCGACAGGAATTTCTTCGCGGCTTCGAAGGCGGGGTCGCGGCGGGAGTAGAGATCGTTGCGGGTGAGGGGGGTTAGTTGATCTGGGGTGACGCCGAGGCCCTGGAGACGGATGCCGGTGGCCGTGCGGTAGTCAAATTCGCTGACGTCCAATAGACCACCGTCGGGCAAGGCGTGTCTGTTTCTGATTGCCAGAACACAACCACAGGTTCCGGTGCCGATCACTCGTGCGCGACGCTTAGCCTGCAACGTGGCAGCCATGATCTCGGCCGCGCTTGAAGTGCTTTCACTCGTCAACACGACCAATGGAAGTTTGATTTGGGACAACTGCGGCACGCGCCACAATCGTTTCGAGTACGTTTGCAGTTCAAACGAAGCTCCGGAACGATCCGCAAACTTCCCGAGATTGATTCCGTCGTCAAGAAACAGTGACGCTACGTCGGCCATCGCCTCAGCATCGCCACCACCATTTCCACGAAGATCAAGAATGATAGCTTCGGCCCCTTCGATCGCAGAGGGAAGCGCTTTCGAAAAATCCAACGCGAGACTTTGTGTGAACGCGTCGATCCTCAGAATCGCGAGCTTTCCTTTTTTCTGTGTGGTGAACCCGAGCTGGCGTTGACTCCAGTAACGCTGTAGCACTGCCGACTTCGGTTTCCCGTCGCGGGTGGTCCATGCGACCTTCACCGAGCTGCCTGGTGGACCTTCAAACAGCGTCGCAACCGCTCGATAGCGCGCACGTTCATCAGCACTCGCACCCAAACTCTCGAGCCGCTGTTTGATAAACGCGGCGGCCGGTAAGTTGTCGATACTCGTGATAACGTCGCCGGCTCGAACCTCAGTACGCGCCGCAGCCGAACTCGGATCGACCTGGACCACGACCGGCACGCCCTCAATCTCGCGCACACCCAAACCCACCGTCACAAAACGCGGGTTCCACCAGTCAAACTTTTCATCCGGTGAATAGATACGCGTGTGCGCGTCTCGCAGTGAGGCGAGCATTTGCCGCATGAGCTCGTAAAACTCGTGGGTGCTCCCAGCCTTTGCCGCCGCGGGCCTGAACGAAGCGCGCTTCGCGTGCCAGTCGACGCCGTTG
>DATNJO010000306.1:0-6268 GCA_035603895.1 Pyrinomonadaceae bacterium | reverse complement strand
ATCTCCAGTTCAGGTTGTAACTAGTCGCCAGCCGGTTCAGATCGTTTCTGACCTGGACCCAATCTGATTCTGCTCTGCCGCCGAGCCGGTGACGACGCATGAACGCGTTGATGGATCGGCCACGTTCCAGAATTTCACGGGCGAGGTTTGGAGCATACTCGCGATCTTCAGCACGATCTCGCAAACGGTCCGTTGCCTCCTCAAATCTCTTTACGAACTCATTGATCTCATCTTCCGCACGGCTGCCGTTCAACCGGCTGCGATCGAGTGCCGTATCAAGTGAACTCTTGTAACGATCGGTGTCTGTCTCGAGTTCTTTGATGATCTGGCGCGGGTTGCCGCGATACCACGGACGCTGCGCGAGAGTGTTTCCGGTGGAAACGATTAGGAGAGTCAAAACCGCTACTGCACAAATCGTGAATCTTCTCATCAATAGTTGGTCCTCCGGTCTAAATTGGCCAGTCCAACTTTAGACGTTCGGACTCTCGTTTTGGCCGAAAAGAACTTGTTCTCTGTGTCTCCGTGGTTGATTTTTCACGGGCATTAATCGGTCTTTTCGGGTTGCACGAAGTTCGCGTCGCGTTTGATTATCCACCTGTCGTCGGCTTGTTTTTGCAGGACGGTGAGAATGTGGCCCGACATTTTCGACGGACTACCGCCTGTCGGCGTCAAAGTTACAGTTAAGAAACTGCGCATCCACGCCCACGGACCCGTCACCTCGATCTCCTTGATGTCGATGTCGGCTTCCATCTTCATGTCTTTCATCTGTTTGTCGCCTTCGAAGAAAGCCTCTTTGCCAAACGGCTCTTTGCCCGGCGTGATAAAGAGCACGTCGTCGGCCATCAGCGTCTGCAACGTCGCCGAATCGCCTTTCTTGCTGGCCTCGAGCCAACGATGGACCATGTCGCGAATCGCTTGTTTGTCGTTTTGGGTAGTGTCTGTGACTGCCTGTTTACTCTGCATGAATTTTCTCCCTCTGTTTGAAATGCCGATCTGCCGGTATACACTGCGGTGAAAGATCATCACGATGTACGAATCACTTCCGCAGTATTCACCGCAGCAGTTAGCACGCTACCGTACCATGTCAATCGTATGTGCCTTAGTTGCACTAGCGATTGGCGGCGCTGCCTTGCTCGGCTGGATCTTCGACATCGATGTTCTAAAGCGCATTCATCCTGCACTCGTCACGATGAAAGCAAACACCGCTGTCTGTCTCATTCTCATCTCGGTTTCGCTGCTTTTGTTTCGCAATCCTTCGACAGCGCCCTGGAAACGACGCGTAGCACAGATCTTCGCAGTTCTCGTTGCTACCGTCGGGTTTTTGACTTTGATCGAACACATCACTGGTTGGAACCTTCGTCTCGATCAGTTGCTGTTCACCGAATCAATTGAAGAGGCCGGTCCGTCGTTTCCCGGACGCATGGGCGTAGCTGCGTCGATCATTTTTCCGTCGCTGAGCCTCGCCCTTCTGTTTGTCGATGCGCGCTCGCGACGATGGTTTCGAGTGTCCAATATCGCTGTCTTAGTGGTGGTAGCGGTCACCGTACTCGTCTTCCTTTATTACTTTTACGGCATCGAGCACGATCCGATCGGGCTTTACTTCACCATCGCACTGCATGCGGTGATTGCGTTTCTGAGTCTTTGCGCAGCGATTCTGTTGATGCGTCCCGATCGTGGTCTGGTCGCGATTCTGTTGGGAAACAGTCCCGGCGGCGTGGTCGCACGCCGCATGTGGCCCATCTTGCTGATTGTAGTTCTGCTCGGTTGGGTCAGAACGATGGGGCGCGATTCCGGTTTGTTTGGCGTCGCGTTCGGGACGGCACTATTCGTCCTGCTGATACTGCTGATTCTGGTCGTGCTGATTTGGTGGACCGCCGTATCGCTCGACATCACCGATCGTGAACGTCGCCAGGCAGAGAAGCGTCTCGACGTGCTTTTCCGTGTCAGTGAATTAGTGCGCACGCTGCGCGATCCTTACGAACTCTCTTACGCCGTTGCTGAAACAGTCGGTATCGAACTCGATCTGCGGCGTTGTTTGTTTAATGAAACAGACATCGAACACGACTTGGAAATCGTTCATCGTGATTACTGCAATCGGGCTGAGTCGGTCGCCGGCGTTCATCGGATCTCGGACTACAGCAGCGTCACCTCTACGACGATGAAACAGGGTGAAACGGTCGTCAACTGCGATTCGAAAACCGATCCGCGCACCGCTGCGGATTACAAACGAAGTTACGAACCCGCTGGTGAGCGCGCGTACGTCGCGGTGCCGTTAATGCGCGACGGCCGCTGGGTTGCATCGCTGTGGGCGAGCGACGATCAGCCTCGCGAATGGACCAAGGACGAAGTATCGCTCTTGCGAACCGTTGCCGAGCGGACGTGGACGGGGATCGAAAAGCTACGTGCCGAAGCAGAGCGCGAGCGGCTCTTGCAAAGCGAACAGGAAGCGCGCGACGTTGCCGAACGAGCCAATCAACTCAAAGACGAATTTCTGGCCACGCTTTCACACGAACTGCGCAATCCATTGAACGTCATCCTCGGTTACTCGGAACTGTTATTACGAATGCCCGAGATCGCGGAGTCAGCGAGTTTGCGCAAGATGGCCGAAGCCCTGCGCCGCAACGCGCAATCGCAGTCGCAGTTGATCAACGACCTGCTCGATCTCTCGCGGCTCCAGCGCGGGAAAGTCTCGCTAAACCAGGAAACGGTTTCGCTCGCGGCGATCATTGATAACGCTGTCGAGACTGTGCGCACTGAAGCGGCGTCGAAAGGAATCGACATTCATCTGAACGTTGCCGATCAGTTCTTACTGGTTGATGGCGATCGACTTCGTTTGCAGCAGATCGCGTGGAACGTGCTGAACAACGCGGTGAAGTTCACGCATGCGGGCGGCAGCATAACTATCGGTTTGAATCGTGAAGAACGAGACGCGGTGCTCGTTATCGAAGACACCGGTGAGGGAATCGATCCGAGTTTTCTACCGCACCTTTTCGAAATGTTTCGCCAAGCCGACGCCAGCAATAGCCGCAGACACGGCGGAATGGGCATCGGACTCGCGCTCGTCCAACAACTCGTCCAACTTCACGGCGGCACGATCGCGGCTGAGTCGGAAGGAACAAACAAAGGTTCCCGGTTCACCATTCGCCTGCCGCTCACGAACGATGCAGTCAGTCAGGCATCGCCGACTCCCGCGCCGCTCGAACTGGCTGCTCTGACAAACACCGACTTCCTGATCGTTGACGACTCGGAAGACACGATCGCGATGTTGGATCAGTTACTCAAGTTCAGCGGTGCGAACGTTACAACGGCAACGAACGGTGCCGATGCTTTGCGTATCGCGAGTGAACGCGAGTTTGACGTGATCCTGTCAGACATCTCGATGCCTGGAATGGACGGCTTTGAATTTCTGCGACGCCTGCGCCAAATCTCCGGCCGCCAACACGTCCCCGTGATCGCCATCACCGGCTTCGGCCGCACGGACGACGTCGAGCGCGCCCGCGCCGCCGGCTTCCACTCTCACCTGACCAAACCCCTGAACCTCGCCGCCCTCGCCGCCGTGCTCGAACCGCTCACGAATGGAAAACATCAATCATCAAGCCGCGCGGCGCGGAATAATGGTTCGCCGGCGAGCGAGGTGTAGAAGCCGAAGCCCGCGAGGGAGAGCGCGATGAGTAGTGCGAGGACGAAGTCCGTGGCATACCACGCTGAGAAATCTGAAGTGATCGGAAAGAAGATCATCAGGTGTACGAAGTAGATCGCCACGATCAACGCCAGCAATCCGTAACGATACAAGAGCCAGACAATCATCGCCGCTGCGAGACACGAGAACGGCACGCCCACAACGCTTTCCTGTGTGAGGCTCAACGCTACCGATGCGATCAACCACAACACGAGTGCCGCGAGACGCTCGCGTCGCAGAATGATGTACAGCAACAGTAGAAAGAAGAGGATTATGAATGGCTGAAGAATCGCCGCGAAGATCTGTTGCGTGAAGCCAAATGCAAACGAACGAATGCCGAGTAGTTGCGTTGGGGGAGCATCCATCCACGGGATGCCTGGCGCATGGCCCAACCACAGCGGCACCAGATACGTCAGATAAAAGCTGCACACGATGACGCCAAGACCGAAGACCGCGCCGATCAGTATGTCGCGCCCGACGAGCGGATCGCGGAAACCTCCGGCGAGCACCCGGCTCCAGGAAACGATGCGTCCCGGCCAACGCCGTCGCACAAACGGTTCGAACGCCAGGTAGACTGCCCAGAAGAAGAAGGACCAGAACAACATGCTCTGAAGTCCGCTGATAAAGTTAATCGCTTCGTATTCCGCGTACACATGATGGGCTGAAAACACCCATTGCAAGAAGGCCACTCCCAACAGAAATGCCGCGAGACGAAATGCGCCGCGGCGATCGCCACGTCCGAGTTTCAAGTTACGCAGCGCAAGCAACGCACTACCGAGCATCACGACGATGAAAACTGAGAGAAGAAATACGATCAGCGCACGTTGCCGGGGACTCGCGATATCCACGGCCTGCTCGGCGGGTTGGTCCCACACGTGAAAGATCTCGAAATAGACCGGCCGGTTTTCAAAGACCGCCGCTTCGACGTGAATCTTTGATTCCGGTTGATTCGGATAGGAACCGGCCCACGCGGCGCGTGCAGTTGACGCGTGCGGCGGCGTCCAGATCGACGAAACGGGTTGTAGCTGCGCCTGGTCCAATCCGCTTTCTTTCAGCAAGGTAGACCAGTCGGGTGTGGCCGCGGAGGCTTCAGTCGAACTGCTGCTGCGCGTACTGTTACTTGGGGGAACCGCGTAGAACGAGCGCAATCTGCCGAGCGTATCGAGCGTCACAGTCGTCATGCCCGGCAAATCTCGCGCGGGCTCATTCTCGTCGACGTAGCCGCCATTCGAAACATTGAAAGCACGCGGGCTTTGCCGGTACCAAAAATAGATCGCCGCCGGTTGTGCTGTGCTCAGCCGCTGCCAACGTGCGGGCGATGGATCGGTGTCGTGAACGTAATTGAGATATTCACGATCCAGAGTCATGCCGAAAGCGGAATCAACCGGTTGCGCCGTGTAGCCAAACTTCTTCACGATCTCGGTGGCGCGATCGCGCAGTACCTCCGGCGATTTTTCAAGCGGAACTTTGCGAAACAGCATCATGTCGCGCGAGAGAAAACAGAGGAGCCCAGCAAGAACGAGCACCGAAGCAAATAGCGAAGCCGCAACCGCTGGTCTCAATCCGCCTTGTTTCGGCGCCGCCGCAACCATCTCCGGCGACGGTGTCTCGCCCGCGGCGAGCGCCGCCGCGAGTGGATCTCCGCCGGGCAAAGCGGCCGCGACTTGCAACGCCGACGCGGGACGCTTCGCCGGATCTCGTTCGAGACAACGAAAGACGACGCGCTCGACCAGCGGATCCAGTTCGGGAACAAGTTCCCCGAGACTCGTAGGCGTCGTGTCACTGCGTCGCAGGTTGATCAACTCCGGTAACGTCGACGCTTCGAAAGCTCGCTTGCCAGTGAATATTTCGTAGAGCACGAGACCCAGCGAATATATATCGCTTTTCGTCGTCAGCTCGTGGCCTTCAAGTTGCTCCGGCGACATGTACGCGGGCGTGCCGGCCATCGATTCACGTTGGTCCAACTCTTCCGCGAGTGCGGCAATGCCAAAGTCGGTGATGCGCACGTCGCCATGCTCGTCGAGCATGATGTTCGCGGGTTTCAGATCGCGATGCAGCACGCCGCGTTCGTGTACGGCAGCGAGACCGGCGCAAAGTTGCCGCGCGACGTCGATGGCTTTTGCCTGAGGCAGACGGCCGATGCGTTTCAGCAACGACGCGAGCTCTTCGCCGCGCACGAACTCCATCGAAATAAAATGTTGACCTTCGAACTCGGCGACGTCGTAAACACGGCAAACGTGGCGATGCGAGATCTGCCGCGCGACGCTGACTTCCCGATAGAAGCGCGCGAGCGCCGGACCGTTTGACGTGAGCGACTCAGGCAGAAACTTGAGTGCTACGGGTTGTTTGAGTTTGAGATCGTCAGCGCGATAGACCTCGCCCATACCCCCGCGGCCCAGCAGTCCAACGATGCGGTAGCGATCGGAGAGCACGTCGCCTGGTATGAATCTGGCGTTGTCGATCGAGTCAGAAGTGAACGATCGTTTTAATGGTGTCTCTGTCGGTTGGGTAATCAAGCGTGCGGCGACGTGAAAAACGTCTGTGGCGACGAAATCTTCGGCCTGCCGGTCGAAGGCCAGCATCTTTTCG
>DATNJO010000305.1:0-6033 GCA_035603895.1 Pyrinomonadaceae bacterium | reverse complement strand
ACGTGGCACCTGGTACACCTATTTCGGTTATCCGGGTGAACCTGCGTTGGGACCAGTCGCGTTTCCGCACCGCATGTCAG
Organism: Pyrinomonadaceae bacterium; assembly: GCA_035603895.1. Taxonomy (GTDB): domain Bacteria; phylum Acidobacteriota; class Blastocatellia; order Pyrinomonadales; family Pyrinomonadaceae; genus PSRF01. The sequence continues at coordinate 5,953 of DATNJO010000305.1, read as the reverse complement.
CTTCGGAGAATCCTTCTGCTACGCTGTCGCATCACTTGCAGGATTCAACGCACATCGCTTTCGGAGTTTTTACGACCGGATTTACGTACCGCTGGTTCAAGTTCGAAGGTTCGATCTTCAATGGCCGCGAACCGGACGAGAATCGTTACGACTTCGACGCGCACAAGTGGAACTCGCGCTCGGTTCGTCTTTGGTTCATGCCGAACAGGAACTGGGCCATGCAGATTAGCCACGGCTTTCTTCGCAGTCCCGAGGCTCTCGAACCAGACGCTGACATTCGCCGGACGACGGCTTCGTTGCAATACAACCGGCCATTCGAACGCGGCAATTGGGCGGCGGCGTTCATCTGGGGACGCAACCACGTGAGCGCGCCCGGTGAGACTCGCAATCTCAACGGCTACACTGCCGAGTCGACAGTGAACTTTCTCGACAAGAACTATCTCTACACGAGGCTGGAACTGGTGGACCGCGATGAACTGCTGCGCGACGACGATCGCGCGCTGCTCGGGATCACAGCACATCACCCGTCATTCCGCATCGGCGCTTACACTTTCGGCGGACTCCGCGATATCTGGAAGACGGACAAGATCTCGTTCGGTGTCGGAAGCGATATCACGTTCTATTCGAAGTCCGCAGTTTTGGACCAGATTTACGGAAACAACCCCGTGGGTTGGAAGCTGTTTTTCAGAGTTCGTCCGGGGCAGATGGATATGAGCAGCATGCATAAGATGCACGGAAACACGGAGCACTGATGTCAAGGTCGTTGCCAATCGTCCAACCAGTAGTTCAGCCGGCTATCGATCCGGTCTGTGGCATGACGGTGAACCCGTTATCTGCCGCCGCGTCTTTTGAGTACAACGGACAGACGTATTACTTCTGTAGTCAGCATTGCTTACACAAGTTTCGCGAGGCGCCCGAGCAGTTTCTCTCGGGTGGACCATCGCCGATAACTCATCACGAGATGCCGGCGCCTGCCAAAGGCGAAAAGATCGAATACACCTGCCCGATGCATCCAGAAGTCGTGCGTGATGCGCCTGGTTTTTGTCCGATCTGTGGCATGGCGCTCGAGCCCCGCACTGCCACCGTGGAAGTAGACAATGCGGAACTCGACGACATGAAGCGCCGCTTCCGGGTTTCGGCGATCTTGTCGTTGCCGGTGCTCGTCATCGGCATGAGCGATCTCCTTCCCGGCGATCCCGCACAAACACTTCTCGGACCGCGAATATCAACGTGGGTTTCGCTCGTGCTCGCGACGCCGGTGGTGCTTTGGGGCGGTTGGCCCTTCTTCGTGCGCGCCTGGTATTCGATCGTGAATCGCAGTCTCAACATGTTTACGTTGATCGGGCTCGGCGTCGGTGTCGCTTATGTTTACAGCGTAATAGCGACGTTTCTGCCGCAGATCTTTCCGCATGGATTTCGCGATCACGCGGGCAACGTTCCGGTCTATTTCGAGGCTGCTTCAGTAATTACAACGCTAGTCCTCCTGGGCCAAGTGCTCGAACTGAAGGCTCGCAGCTCAACCGGTGCGGCAATCAGATCGTTGCTTGGCTTGGCGCCAAAGACGGCGCGCCGCATTCGGCCAGACGGAACTGAAGAGGACGTACCGCTCGATCGGGTGATGAAAGGCGATCGCTTGCGGGTGCGGCCGGGTGAGAAGGTTCCGGTGGATGGTGTCGTGCTCGAAGGCGTGAGTTCGGTCGACGAAGCAATGGTGACGGGCGAACCCATTCCGGTGGAAAAGCAGAAAGGCGACCGCGTGATCGGCGGAACGATCAACGGCAACGGCATGCTCGTGATGCAGGCTGAACGCGTTGGCAGCGAAACGCTGTTATCGCAGATCGTGCAGATGGTTGCTGAAGCACAACGGAGCCGCGCGCCGATTCAGCGACTGGCGGATGTCGTCTCGGGTTACTTCGTGCCTGCGGTAATTATCGTGGCGATCGTCACGTTTTTCGTTTGGGCCATGATCGGACCAGAACCGCGCTTGGCGTTTGCGATCATCAATGCGGTTGCGGTGTTGATTATTGCTTGTCCGTGTGCGCTCGGATTGGCTACGCCGATGTCGATCATGGTGGCGACCGGCAAAGGCGCGCATGCCGGGATACTTTTTAAAAATGCCGAAGCGATCGAAGTACTTCGTGAGATCGACACGCTCGTGGTTGATAAAACCGGCACGTTGACGGAGGGAAAACCCAAACTCGTAACTGTTGCTCCGGCAGCGGGTCACGACGAGAACGACTTGCTCAGACTCGCCGCGAGTCTGGAACGAGGCAGCGAACATCCGCTGGCCGCGGCGATTGTTTCTGGCGCTACAGAGCGTGGTGTTCAATTAACAAACGTCGACGAGTTTGAATCTGTGACGGGCAAAGGTGTGAAAGGGAAGGTTGACGGGCGATCAGTTGCGCTTGGCAATCGTGCGTTGCTTGACGAACTAAACATCAACGCCTACGAGATCGCGACACAAGCCGAAAGCTATCGCGCCGAAGGTCAAACGGTGATGTTTGTGGTCGTTGACGGCAAACCGGCGGGAATCCTCGGCGTTGCCGATCCGATTAAAGAAAGTACGCCGTCAGCAATCGATCAACTGCACCAACAAAACATCAGGATTACTATGCTCACCGGCGACAGTCGCACGACTGCCGAAGCCGTTGCGCGAAAACTCAACATCGACGAAGTCGTTGCAGAAGTGCTACCGCACCAGAAAGCGGAGATCGTGAAACGTTTTCAGAACGAAGGGCACACGGTCGCGATGGCTGGCGACGGTATCAACGACGCACCCGCACTGGCCCAGGCAGATGTAGGAATCGCAATGGGCACAGGCACGGACGTCGCCATGCAAAGTGCTGATGTGACTTTAGTTAAGGGAGACTTACGAGGGATCGTGCGTGCGATTCGTTTGAGTCGCGCGACGATGAAAAACATCAAACAGAACCTGTTCTTCGCCTTCGTTTACAACACGATCGGCGTGCCCATCGCTGCGGGCGTGTTGTATCCGTTTTTCGGACTGCTGTTAAGCCCGATGATCGCGGCTGCAGCGATGAGCTTCAGTTCCGTTTCAGTGATCGCAAACTCGCTGCGACTACGAACATTGGATTCATAGCCACAAAAAGCACAAGAGGCACAAGTGCGTTAGAAAGTCTTGTGCCTCTTAGTGGCCCAACTACCAGAACTTCGTTATTGACAGACAATCTCTCTCGTGGGATACTCGCGCCCCTCCCGACTGGGCGGAACTTCAGTGACACCATGGCCCCTCGCTTGGCCTAAAGGGCGGTAGCCCGCACAAACTCCCAAAACTCCCACCTTCCAAACCACGTGCAAACTCCTACATGAGTAGCTTGGCAGTAGGAAGTCCGGATCACGGACTCGGGGTAAGTGCGCAGTTTTCCACACTCGTGGATCTGCTCGAGTGGCGTGCGCGTTTCCAGCCGGATCGCGTGGCCTACACGTTTCTTGCTGATAACGGCACTGGCAGAATCAGTCTGAGTTGGAGCCAGCTCCATCACAAAGCACAGCTTATCGGCCAGCAATTAACTGTGATGGGCGCAGCCGGCAAGACTGTGCTGCTGTTGTATCCCTCAGATCTCGAATACGTCGCAGCATTTTTCGGATGTCTGTATGCAGGTGCGATCGCCGTGCCCGCGTATCCGCCGCGATTGAATCGGACGATGAACCGGTTGCAGGCGATCGTTGCTGATTCGCAAGCTTCGCTCGCGTTGAGTGTCTCGTTCATCCAACAACGCATCGAACCGCTCTGCAAGCAGTCTCCGGGCCTCAACTCGCTGAAGTGGTTGACCACCGACGATCTTCAAGAGAACACGCAGGACGAATGGCATAGACCAACCTTAACCGGTGAGAGGCCGGCGTTTCTGCAATACACCTCCGGTTCGACGAGCCAACCCAAAGGCGTGATCGTCAGCCACGGCAATCTGATGCACAACGAGCAGTTGATTCAGCAGGCGTTTGACCAGACGGAATCGTCGGTCATCGTTGGCTGGTTGCCGCTGTATCACGATATGGGATTGATCGGTAACGTGTTGCAAACGCTGTACGTTGGCGCGCGTTGCGTGCTGATGTCGCCGGCGGCGTTTCTGCAAAGTCCGTTCAGTTGGCTTCAGGCGATTTCGGTAGCCAAAGCGACCACGAGCGGTGGGCCAAACTTCGCTTACGACTTATGCGTGCGCAAAGTAAGCGAAGAGCAACGCGCGCAGTTGGATCTGAGTAGTTGGAAAGTTGCTTTCAACGGCGCGGAACCGATTCGTCCAGCGACATTGAAGCGATTCGCCAAAGCGTTTGCGCCTTGTGGATTCAAGGCAGAGGCTTTTCATCCTTGTTATGGGCTGGCGGAAGCGACGCTGTTTGTTTCCGGAAAAGCGGCGCGCGGTGTGCCGAAGGCCGAATCGTTTAGCGCCGCGGAGTTGATTAAGAATCGCGTGTTGAGCGCGGCGGGAAATGGTGCGGAAGCCAAGACTTTGGTTAGTTGTGGTGTTTCGTATGGCGGACAGAGATTGACCGTAGTTAATCCGGAGACTTCGGTTGAGTGTGCTGCGGGCGAGGTCGGTGAGTTCTGGCTCGCTGGGCCGAGTGTTGCCGGTGGTTATTGGAACCAACCCGAGGCAACCGCGCATACATTTCATGCGAAGCTCGCGACGGATGTCGACGAGACATTTTTGCGCACTGGTGATCTCGGCTTTTTACATGATGGTGAACTCTATGTCACCGGCCGGTTGAAAGATCTGATCATCATTCGCGGGCTCAACCACTATCCGCAGGACATCGAGCAAACTGCGGAATTTAGTCATGCGGCGTTGAGGCCGGGATGCAGTGCGGCGTTTTCGTTGGAGGTTGAAGGCGAAGAGCGTTTGGTGATCGTGCAGGAGGTGCAACGCAATCGAGCCGTTGACGATCGAGAAATCGTCGATGCGATCCGGCAGCGAGTCGCTGAAGAGCATGAGGTGCAGGTTCATGCTGTGGCTTTGATCCGCCAAGGCACGATTGCGAAGACGTCGAGCGGAAAGATTCAGCGAAATGCGTGTAAGCGCGCGTTTGTGACCGGGAAGTTGGAGGTTGAATTTGAGTGGCGCGAAACGGCAAAAGCGAATCAGGTTGAGATTGCGAAAACTCAGACAAACGGAAAGCAAGCGGACAATGAGTCGCCGGAAGGCTGGTTGAAGGCGAAGCTCGCCGGTCTGTTGCGTGTTGATGTAGCAGAGATTGATGTTAACCAGCCGATCACACGTTACGGGCTCGACTCGTTGATGGTGGTTGAGTTGTCGCACGGCATTGAAGAGAAGTTTGGGGTCGCGATTCCGCTGGCGAGTTTGTTTGAGAGCATCAGTATTGCGGAGTTAGGCGAGCGTGTGCGTGTTGGAGTAGGGATTAGTTCGCCCGATGTGACCTCAAGGAATGGGGATCGGCGCGTGAGCGGAGAAGGTGTTTCGGCCAATCAGCCGCTTTCCAGTAGTCAGCAGTCGCTATGGTTTTTGCACCAACTTGCGCCGGAGGATCCGACTTATAACCTTGCGTTTGCGGCGCGTGTTCGCGGTGGGTTGGATGTGAATAGTTTGCGGGGTGCGTTTCAGGCGCTTGTTGATCGTCATGCGTCTTTGCGCACCACGTTTGCCGATGATAATGGCGAGCCAGTGCAGCGCGTGGTCGAACACGCGAGCGTTCACTTTGAAGAACATGAAGCATCGCTGTGGGATCAAGCGGTATTGGATGAACAGTTGGGTGTGGAGGCGCAGCATCCGTTTGATTTGGAACACGGCCCGCTATTAAAAGTCCATCTTTTCCGGCGCGCTGACGGCGAAAACGTCCTGCTTCTGACTGCCCATCACATCATCGTCGACCTGTGGTCGCTCACGGTCCTCATGCACGAGCTTGGCGTTCTTTACAGCGCGCAGCGCTCAGGAACGTCAGCCGATTTGCCGCCACTCACCCGTCAATACGTCGATTA
>DATNJO010000304.1:0-7357 GCA_035603895.1 Pyrinomonadaceae bacterium | reverse complement strand
CAACATCCGCGCACTGGAGAGACAGTTTGGTTCAATCACGCGGTGTTTTTCAACATTCACAGTCTCGAGAAGTCGGCGCGCGAGTCGTTGCGGGCGGGTATCGACGATTTCGATCTTCCTTTCAACACGTTCTACGGCGATGGTTCGACGATCGCGCCGGCGGACATCGAGCAGATTTATGAAGCGTACCGGCAGGAGCAGATCGCTTTCGACTGGGAAACCGGCGACATCCTCATGCTCGACAACATGCTCTGCGCCCACGGCCGCGAGCCCTTCGTCGCCCCACGCGAGATCGCCGTCGCGATGGCCGAGCCCTATCTGGTATAGGTCCTATCGGTCCTATAGGACCTATTAAGAACCCACTCATAATCATGCAGCCTGTAATTGAAGGCTTTCGCCTCTCACCACAGCAGCGGCGTCTCTGGAAGCTGCAACAAGCTACAAGCCACGGTGCTTCCGCGTTTGTTTCGCAGCTCGTGTTGTTGCTCGAAGGTGAGCTGCGGCCAGAGGTTCTTCGCGACGCGCTCGAAAAGGTTTGCACGCGGCACGAGTCGCTGCGGACAGTGTTTCGACGCTTGCCGGGTGTGGCGATGCCGGTCCAGGTGGTCCAGGATCAAACCTTAATTTCGTGGCAAGCGACTGATCTCGACTACGAGAATGGACCGCTGATGCATGCAATGCTGACCACGCTTGCACCGGATCGCTATCTTTTTTCGATTACCATGCCTGCGTTGTGTGCGGATCGGCGGACGTTGAGCAACTTCGCGTCGGAGCTGTTCGGCAGTGCGGAATCAGATGAAGAGCGGCTTCAGTACGTTCAGTTTTCCGAATGGCAGAACTCGCTCTCAGAAGAAGAGGACGCTGAGAAGGGACGCACGTATTGGGCTCAGCAAAACCTGGCAAATGTCTCGGCAGTGCTGCCTGCACAACGTACTCGCCAGCGCGCGAGAACTGAAATACCGCGGGAGCTCGAAGCTGTAAAGCTTCACTCCACGCCGGAATATGCCGCGCGTATCGATGCGCTCGCGAAGAAACACGACACGACCAGCGCTACCTTGTTCCTTGCGGCGTGGCAGACGTTGCTGTGGCGACTGACACAACAGCCGGTAGTAATCGGAAACGTGACGGAAGGCCGGTCGTACGAACTGCTGCAAGACGGATTTGGTTTGTTTGCGCGCGTGTTGCCGGTGTGTTGTCAGTTCACGGACGACCTTCGCTTTAGCGAAGTCAGTTCGGAAATCGATCGCTTTCAACGCGAGTCTGAGGAGTGGCAGGACTACTTCAGCTTGGATGAAGCGGCGAAGAACTCGCCGGGCTACTTTGCGTTCGGCTTCGAATACTCACAGATTCCGTCGCCGTGGCAGGCAGGCGAACTGCGAATCTCGGTTGACCGGCAAAACAGTTTTGCAGAGCCGTTTGATCTGAAACTGACGGCAGTTCTAAAAGCCGATGCCATCGAAGCCGCGTTTGAATACAACAGCGCAGTATTCGATGAGCCGTACGTCAAACTCATCGCCGAACAGTTTCAAACACTGCTCGACTCCGCGCTCGCGAATCCTGAAAGCCCGATCGCTGAACTGGAAATCGTCAGTGCAGCTCAGCGGCAACAGATCGTCGTCGAATGGAACCAGACAAACCGTGACTACGATCTGACCTCTTGCGTTCACGAACTCTTCGAACAACAAGTCGAACGTACGCCGGACGCACTCGCGGCTGTCTTTCAAAACGAACAACTCAGTTTTGCCGAACTGAACCACCGCGCCAACCAACTCGCCGCGTATTTAAAGGCTGAAGGCGCCGGGGTCGAAACCGCAATCGGCATCCGCATCGAGCCGTCATTGGAAATGCTAATCGCTGTGCTCGGGATCTTGAAAACCGGTGGCGCCTACGTCCCACTCGATCCGCGCAATCCACAGCAACGCATCGATCAAGTGTTGCAGGACGCCGGCGCATCAATCCTGTTGACGCGTGAAGTGGTAACAAAAGCGCTATCCCAAAGCACCAATAATCGTGAAAGCCATCTCAGCGCAGACAATCTCGCGTACATCATCTACACCTCCGGGTCGACCGGACAGCCGAAAGGCGTGATGATCCAACACCGTTCCGTGGCAAACCTCGCAGCCGCGTTGCACGAACAGGTCTACGTATCTCTTGGACCGTCACTCAAAGTCGGTCTCAGCGCTCCGCTAGCTTTCGACGCTTCCGTCAAACAGCTCGTGCAACTGCTTCACGGTCACACGCTCCACATTCTTCCGGAAGAGCTGCGGCTCGACGCGATGGGCGCGCTGAATTACATCGACCAGCACCAGCTCGACGTTCTCGACTGCACGCCGTCACAACTGAAACTCTTGCTCGCCGCCGGTCTAACGCACAGCAATGCTCCGAAGCTGATGCTCGTCGGTGGCGAAGCAATCGACGAATCCACCTGGGCGCGCCTCGCCGAAGATCGACGCACACGTTTCTTTAATGTTTATGGTCCAACGGAGTGCACGGTCGACGCGACGTGGGCTTCCGTCGCCGCAGACCAGCCAATCATTGGTAACCCGATACCAAACGCCCGTACCTACATTCTCGACAAGAACCTGAAACCCACCGGCGTCCATCTCAGCGGCGAACTCTTCATCGGCGGAACCGGACTGGCTCGTGGCTATCTCAACTCGCCCGAGCGAACGGCGGAACGCTTCATTCCCGACGATCTTAGCGGCGCTGAAGGCGCCCGCTTGTACCGCACCGGCGATCTCGCGCGTTACGCAGCAGACGGATCGATCGTCTTCACCGGACGCAACGACGCGCAGGTCAAAGTGCGCGGCCATCGCATCGAGCTCGGCGAGATCGAATCCGTCCTGCTCAGAAGCGACAAGATCAAACAAGCAGTCGTCGTTGCGTGCGAAGCAGCAAATGCTGACGTGAGGTTGGTGGCATACGTCGTAACAGTCGACAACAGCACACTCGACACCAGCGAGATGCGGCAAAAGCTGAGCGGGCAGTTGCCCGATTACATGGTGCCGTCGTTTCTGGTCGCGCTCGACGAACTGCCTTTGACGCGCAACGGCAAAGTCGATCTGAACGCACTACCAGCACCAGAGACGGCCCAACGATCGAGAGACGAAAACTACGTCGCCCCACGAAACGAGATCGAAGCAACCATCACGCGCGTTTGGCAGGAAGCGCTCGGCGTCGAACGAATCGGGGTCAACGACAATTTCTTCGACGCCGGCGGACACTCGCTGTTGATGGTCCAAGTACACAACAAGCTCAGCGATCTCTTCGACAAGAAGATCTCCATCGTGGAGATGTTTGCCAAACCGACTATCAGTGCGCTCGCGGAGTATTTCAGCGAAACGAACGGTCACAAACCCACATTTGAAAGAGTCATGGACCGCGCTGCGCGCCGCAGACAGGCCGTCAGCATGCGCCAATAACGAACCTCAAGGACGGGCTGATGAGTTCCAACAACACGAACCAAATCGCGGGCATCGCCATCATCGGAATGGCCGGACGCTTTCCCGGCGCGAACAACATCGCGGAATATTGGAGCAACCTGCGCGACGGCGTTGAATCAATCAAGTTTTTCAGCGACGAGGAATTGCAAAAGGCCGGTGTCGAAGCGTCGCGGCTGAGCTCGCCAAACTTCATTAAGGCGAAAGGCGCGATTGAAAACGGCGACATGTTCGACGCGGCGTTCTTCGGTTTCACTCCGCGCGAAGCGGAGATCATGGACCCGCAGCATCGCTTGTTCATGGAATGCGTGTGGACGGCTCTCGAAGATGCTGGTTACGACCCGGAAACTTACAAAGGCGCGATCGGACTTTACGGCGGCGAGGGCATGAACAGCTACTTGCTGTTGAACCTGATGTCGAACCGTGATCTGCTCGATTCGGTTGGTCTGTTGCAAGCGTCGGTGCAGAACCGCGGCGATCACCTCACCACGCACGTTGCTTATGAACTGAATCTCAAAGGTCCCAGTTTGACGATCCAGACGGCGTGTTCGACGTCGTTGGTTGCAGTGCACACGGCGTGTCAGAGTCTGCTCAATTTTGAGTGCGACATGGCGTTGGCGGGTGGCGTCACCGTCACGGTGCCGCTCAAGAATGGTTATACGTATCTCGACGGCGGGATTTATTCACCTGATGGTCATTGCCGTGCGTTCGACGAGCACGCGCAGGGAACTGTGCAAGGCGATGGTGTCGCGGTGGTTGCATTGAAGCGATTGAGCGACGCGCTCAACGACGGCGACACGATTCACGCCGTGATCAGGGGTTCGGCGGTTAACAATGACGGCTCGCTGAAGGTGGGTTACACCGCACCGAGTGTTAATGGTCAGGCGGAGGTCATCGCCGAGGCGCATGGAGTGAGCGGTGTGAATCCCGAGACGATCACTTACGTGGAGACGCACGGCACAGGAACAGCGCTCGGCGATCCAGTTGAGGTCGAGGCACTCACGCGCGCGTTTCGCAACGGCACTGAGGCGAAGCGATTCTGTGCGATCGGCGCGGTGAAGACGAACATCGGACATCTCGACGCTGCGGCAGGTGTGGCCGGTTTGATCAAGACAGTGCTCGCGCTCAAGCACCGGCAACTGCCTCCGAGTCTCAACTTTGAAACGGAGAACCCGCGCATTGATTTCGCCAACAGTCCGTTCTACGTAAATGCGGAATTGTCTGAGTGGAAGACGGCCAACGGCGATCCGCGCCGCGCGGGTGTGAGTTCCTTTGGCATCGGCGGCACGAACGCGCACGTCGTACTCGAAGAAGCGCCTGAGCCCGTTGCTTCGGAGTCAAAACGCAACTGGCATCTATTGCCACTCGCCGCGCGCACTAGCAGTGCGCTCGACACAGCCACGATCAACCTGCACGCGTACTTGAAAGAAAATCCGCAGCTCGATCTGGCTGACGTGACCCACACGCTTCAAGTAGGAAGAAAGAGATTGAATCACCGTCGCGTCGTGGTTTGCCGCGACCTGGAAGACGCTGTGCGTGCGCTGGATACGCTCGACGCGCGGCGTGTCTTCACGAGTCTGCAAGAGCCGCGCAATCGTCCGGTCGTGTTCCTGTTTCCGGGTCAGGGCGCGCAGTACGTGCGCATGGGTCTTGAGTTGTACCAGGCTGAGCCGATCTTCCGCGAGCAGATCGACACGTGTTCGGAGATTCTCAAACCGCATCTCGGTTTCGATCTTCGCGACGTGCTCTATCCGAGCGACGAGGGACTCGAAGAAGCGAAAGAGAAACTCAACCAGACATTTGTGACGCAACCGGCGCTTTTTGTCACTGAGTACGCGCTGGCGAAGCAGTGGATGCATTGGGGAGTCACGCCGGAAGCGATGATCGGTCACAGCATTGGTGAATACGTCGCGGCGTGTTTGGCTGGCGTGTTCTCACTCGAAGATGTGTTGCGACTCGTGGCCCTGCGCGGGAAGCTGATTCAGGGTTTGGCTTCGGGATCGATGCTGGTGGTTTCGCTGCCGGAGCAGAAGTTGCGCGCAATGATCGAGTCACAGCCTTCGCTGTCGATTGCCGCGATCAATTCGCCGGGACTGTGCACGGTTTCGGGAACGCACGAAGCGATCGATGAGCTGGAAGCCGAGCTGAAGCCGCAGGGGTTGATGTTGCGGCGGCTGCAAACTTCACACGCGTTTCATTCGCCGATGATGGAGCCGATTCTTCAACCGTTTATCGAAGAGGTTTCGAAGGCGACGCTGAAGGCGCCGTCGATGCCGTACCTTTCCAACGTCACGGGAGACTGGATCAAGGCCGAAGAGGCAACCGATCCGGGTTATTACGCGCGGCACATTCGTCAGGCAGTCCTTTTTAACGATGGCATCAGCGAGATCTTCAGTAATCCCGAACGATTGTTGCTGGAAGTTGGACCAGGCAACACGTTAACGGTGCTTTCGCGGCATCATCCGCAACGCGGCGCTGCGCAGGTCGTGCTCTCTTCGTTAAGACGCGCGGACGAGCAGGAGCCGGATGAGGCGTCGATGTTGACGACGCTCGGGCGGATGTGGCTGGCGAATGTGAATGTCGATTGGGAGAAGCTCGCGGGCGGTGAGCGGAGGCGGCGGATTTCGTTGCCGACGTATCCGTTTGAGCGGCAGCGTTATTGGATCGAGGCGCAGGCGGGTCATTCGGCAAGGAACCCGTTGCGAAAGGATCCAGAGGTTGGGAACTGGTTTTATGCGCCGTCGTGGCGGAGATCGGAGCGTCCCGCGGAAAAACACGATGAGAAACGAAGGTGGCTGATTTTTGCCGATGAGTGTGGGATTGCAGAGCAGTTGAGTGAACGGCTTGAGCAGGTGGGCCACGAGGTTATAGCGGTACATCGTGGAGAGGGATTTAAGCGGATTGATGACCAGCGGTACGTAATTAATCCCGGGCAGCGTCCTGACTACGATGCGTTGTTCAAAGAGATCGGCGCGATCAGCGAAAGCGCGCAGACGATTGTGCACCTATGGAGTGTGACGCCGGAGGGGCAGGCTCCGAGCACTGAACAATCGCAGGAGCGTGGGTTTTATAGTCTGCTGTTTCTTGCGCAGGCGCTCGGCGATCAGTTGCTCATGTTGACGCCTGCTGATGTGGACGTTGAGGAGAAGCTCAACATCTGCGTCGTTTCGAATAATTTGCAAGAGGTAACCGGCGAGGAAGAGCTATGTCCCGAGAAGGCAACGTTGCTTGGTCCGTGCCGTGTGATTTCGCAGGAGTATCAGAACATTTTGTGTCGCAGTATTGACGTGGTCCTGGCTGAAGCGGGTACTACGCGACGGCAAAGATTAGTTGAGGATCTGCTCGCGGAGATTGCGAGCGGGAGCGTCGACCGTGTGATTGCTTATCGTGGCCGGCATCGTTGGGTGCAGGACTTCGAACAGGTCCGGTTCGATGTAGTTGACGAGATGCCGGTGAAGTTGAAGGAGCGCGGGGTCTACCTGATCACCGGTGGAATGGGTGGCATGGGACTCGAGTTTGCTCAGTACCTCGCGCAGACCGTCAAAGCGAGACTTGTTCTCGTCGGGCGCACACCACTTGATCCGGCTGACGAAAAGATCATCGCAATGGAGCAGGCTGGTGGTGAGGTGCTTATCGCAGCCGCAGACGTTACAAATGAAGATCAAATGAAGCGTGTTCTGGAACAGGCACGGGAGCGATTCGGAGAGATCAATGGCGTCGTTCACGCGGCTGGTGTGCCGGGTGGGGGGATGATTCAACTTAAAACGCCCGCGAAGGCCAGGCTCGTGCTCGCGCCGAAAGTTGCGGGGACGCGCGTGCTCGATCGCGTGTTACAAGACGTGCCACTCGACTTCTTCATTATGTGTTCGTCGCGCGCCGCGATCCTCGGCGGCTTCGGCAACGTCGATTACTGCGCG
>DATNJO010000303.1:0-18830 GCA_035603895.1 Pyrinomonadaceae bacterium | reverse complement strand
TGACGTTCTTCCACGATTTGCCACCGTCACGTGTGACATGAATCAAACCATCGTCGGTTCCAGCCCAGATCGTGTTGACGTCTTTCGGCGATGGTGCGACCGCATAGATCACACCGCGACGCGCCTGCGTCGCCATCTCCGGACGGCGAAACACACCGATACTTGCTGGAACATCAGGCTTCTCACGCGACAGATCGGGACTGATGATCTCCCAACTCACGCCGCCATTCGTCGTCTTGAACAGAACATTGCCCGCGAGATAAAGCACACGCGGATCGGCCGGCGAGAAGAGAATCGGCGCAGTGCGCAAAAAACGATACTTGCCGGTGCGCAGTATCTCAGGCGCGACGTTCTGCACCTGACCGGTGTTCATGTCGAAACGCGTGGCCTTGCCGCCGTAAATCAGATTAGGGTGCAACGGATCTGGCGCGACGTAGCCATACTCTTCCACGCCGACCGTGCGCCAATCGCGAAACGTGATCGCGCCGTTGTCGCCGCGGCTCTTCACGCCTGCCGAACCGCTTTCCTGTTGTCCGCCGTAGACCCAGTAAGGAAATTGATTGTCAGTGATGACGTGATAGAACTGCGCTGTCGGTTGGTTGTACCAGGAACTCCACGTTTCACCGCCGTTGACGCTGATGACTGCGCCCTGGTCGGCGGCGAACAACATGATCTGCGGGTTCTCAGGATTGATCCAGAGTGTGTGATAGTCGTCACCACCGGGCGCGCCTTTGAAAGTGATGAACGTCTTCCCGCCGTCGGTTGATTTGTAAGCAGCAATCGCGGACGTGTAAACGATCTCTTTGTTCTTTGGATCGACGTCGATCTCGGCGAAGTCACTGCCACGCGCCCACGCGCGTCGATCGGTGGAGGTGCGTTGCCATGTTTCCCCCGCGTCGTCGGAGCGATAGATGCCGCCGAGCTGAGGTGCGTCGACTGTGGCGTAGATCGTTTTCGGATCGCTCGGTGCGACCGCGATGCCGATGCGGCCGAGACCTTGCGCAAACGTTGGTAAACCATTGGTGAGTTGGCGCCAGTTCTCACCGCCGTCGGTTGATTTGAAAAGACCACTGCCCGGTCCTTGCCACGCGCCGTTTTCCCACGGCCCTTGTCGCGCGGACCAGAGGACCGCGTAGATCGTTTTCGAGTTTGAAGGATCTAAAGCAAGCGCGATCGCGCCGGTGTCCACGTCTTTGTAAAGGATCTTCTTCCAGGTTTCGCCGCCGTCAGTGGAACGAAACACTCCGCGTTCTTCATTGGCGCCGTACGGGTGGCCCAACGCAGCAACGTAAACGAGATTCGGATCGCGCGGATCGACGAGTATCGCGGCGATCTGTTGTGCATCTCGCAGGCCGAAATGCCGCCACGTCTTACCGCCATCGGTCGACCTGTAAATACCGTCGCCGACGGACAGATCCGGACGTTGCAGACCTTCGCCGCTGCCGACGTAGATTGTTTCCGGACGGGAAGGCGCGATGGCGATCGCGCCTATCGAACCGGTCGGTTGATCGTCGAAAATCGGCTTCCACGTGATGCCGTAATCGGTGGTTTTCCAGACGCCGCCGTTATTCACTCCTATATAAAAGACATTCGGCTGGCCCGGCACGCCCGTGGCGCCGACCGTTCGACCGCCGCGAAACGGCCCGATCATGCGCCACTTCATGCCTTGAAAAACCTCGCTACCAGTGCTTTGCGCCTGGAGATCGATGGCCGCGCTATTAATAAAGGAGCAGATGAGCAGACAGAGAAGTGCAAAGATCGAACGACGAGTCATGGAACGTGCTGTTTCCTTTGCCGAGCAGGTTTGATGAACGTGACGGGATTATACCGGCACTTCGACCTGTTTGCGCCGTTTTCTGAGTATCGCGGCGGAAATGAGTGTCATGATGATGCCGACGGGAAGCGGTTCGCTAATAAAAATGACAGCCGGGCCGAGCACTGGATTATCCAAAAGCGCCTTCATGTTTTTGACTTCCTCGAGCTGTTGGGCAAGCTGTTCCGCAGTCGCACCCGAAGCGCGCGCCTTCTCAATCATGTAGTTTCCGTATTTTTCGGGGAAGTCGTGCAGGAACGTGTAATAGAGGATTTCCCAACTCAGGACGTAGAAGAAACACGTGATCAGCGTAATCAGAATGCCGACTGTGAATGCGCGGCCAAAGCTTATCTCGCCGCCGCCGATGTTGTCGCGATAGGACTTGATGCCAAAGAAGACGAGCAGGAACGCCACCAGCATTGTTGTGTAGCCGACAATAATGGCGCGGTCGAAACCGATCTGGTCGGCGAACGCGGTCGTTATGCTCATCAATATTGCAATAACCACTCCGGAAATTAATCCGAACGTCAAAACTGTTTTTTTCAAGGTGAAAACCTCCTCAAGGCTGCATCTTTAGTGATCGATTCTTCTCTGTGTCTCTGTGCCTCTGTGGTTCAATGATGCTTAGGAAACTTAACCACGGAGGCACAGAGACACAGAGAAGAGAACTTTTCGGACCAGGCCGCTGGAACTCAAAACGCGACTTTCAGAACTCGGCCGTAAACTAGTCCCGGCGGCGTGAGTTGTCGTCATACTTTCGGATGATTTCGAGCTAAATCGTTGAAAAGCCTACTTTCGTGTTAGGGAATCAACCCGTTCTCCTTGGCGATCTGTACGGCTTGCGTGCGGCGTTTCGCACTGAGCTTGTCGAAGAGCCGGCTGGAGTGAGTCTTGACGGTGTTTTCACTGACGAACAGTTTTTCCGCTATCTCGCGATTGCTAAGGCCATGCGCGATGAGTTCGAGGATTTCGAGTTCGCGTTTCGTGATGCCGAGCTGTTTGAGTTGTGCTTCGTTTACAGCGAACGGTTCCGCAGGCACTGGAACTTCCTTCACGACTTCCTTGAGCAGCACGACTTCTTCTTTCCTGGTTAGTTTCAAGCCGAGCCAAATGCCGAGAGCAGCGAACAAGAGTGCGATCAGTCCACCGTAGATCTCAAGCGAATGTTCCACGACCAGAAAGCGAAACTCGATTACTTTCAGTGAAATAATCAGCACGCCTCCGGTGACGCCGTAGATCAACGCATGCAAGAGTGTTTGCCGCTTCATTGACTCCTAATAAATTAGTTGACAGTGATTGCTCGTCAGCCTATACTCCTAAAAATTTAGGAGACAAGAGAATCGTTTATGGCGCGTCCAAAAACCGAGCACCTGACCCCGCTGGAACTGGAGATTATGCACGTTCTCTGGGAAACCGGACCCGCAAACGTTCAGACCGTTCAGCAAAAACTCAAACGCGAACTCGCGTACACCACCGTTCAGACGATGCTCAATATCCTCGAACGCAAAGGAAAAGCAAAACGGACGCTGAAAAACCGCGCTTATTTTTATAAACCCGCGGTGAGCCGCAAACAGGTGGTCGGCAAACACGTCAGCGACGTCGTCGATCGTCTCTTTGGCGGATCGGCTGAGAGTCTGGTGATGAGTCTCGTCGAAACCAAACATCTCACACCGGAAAAACTCGCGCGCTTGCAAAAACTGGTCGAGCAACATCAGGAGAAATCTGATGAAAACAAGTAGCCAACTCCTGCTGACGTTTCTGTTGAATGCCGTCTGGCAGATTGCGTTGATCGCGGCGCTTGCGAGTTTGGGCGCATGGTTGTTGCGGCGATCGGCGATGCGTTTTCAGCATTGGCTTTGGGTCGCAGCGTTGTGTTTGAGCTTGCTCGTGCCCGTGGTTACTGTTGTTCGTGCTTTACCAACCAGCTTGCCGGTCGAAGTAAGCTACCAACGCAATCTGGAAAATCCCGGTTTCTTTGATCAAATCCCCACTTCCTCTGAACGTACGACAGCGAGCTTCTCGAATTCAGCGTTTCAGTTGAACGGTACTCTCGCGCTGCTTCTTTTTACAACGTTTGGGATCGGTCTTTTCTATTGCGGCTTTCGTTTGGCGCAAGCGTGGTTCACTACGCGAAAGGTGCGTCAGATGGCAGTCCCGTTGGAGCGCGATGAAGCGGTTGAGGCGATTATTCGCGAGTGCGCAAAGCGATTAGATCTGGATCGCGAACGCATTAGTGTTTGCAGTTCGGCAACGGTGGCTGTGCCGATCGCGATCGGTTGGTTTCGGCCGATGATCATTCTGCCCGAATCATTGCTCCAGGAACGCGACCCCGATCTGCTCACCTCTGCAATTGGTCACGAATTCATTCATGTAGCACGCCACGACTACGCGCTCAATTTCTTTTACGAACTCATCTTTTTACCTGTCTCGTTTCATCCCGCGGCGGCGTTGTTGCGTAGCCGGATCAAACAGACACGCGAACTCTGTTGTGATGAGCTGGTGGCGGAGCGAATTCTAAACGCCGAAGTTTACGCCCGCTCTCTCGTCGCCCTCGCCAGCTCAGCACCACCTCTGCGTAGGCTCTCAGTTAGTACAACCGTAGGCATCGCCGATGCTGACATTCTGGAGGCCCGTATCATGTCATTGTTGAGTAAACCCACACTGAACCGACGTTGGAAGCAGTTACTGCTCTTTGCCGTATCGTTGTTGCTGTTGGTCCCATCATTCGCGGCGGCAGCTTTTGCAATGCGCTTCGAGCTGGCGCAGGATCCCGCAGAGCAGGAGCGAGAGCAGGAGAAGAAGAAGGTTGAAGCAGCCCAGTTCAAGGAAGGAAAGCCTTTCGATCCCCGTTTCCGCGCCGAAATAGAACGCAAACGCGAGATCGAAATGGAGATGCAAGCTTTGAAACAGGGGGCGCTCGTGCGTCTTTCTCGTATCACGATGGACCAGGCGATTCAGATTGCTACGAGCCAGTTTCCGGGCAAAGTTCTCAATTGCAATCTGGATGCTGATCGTTGGGAAGAGCCTGGCAAGTTAGCTAAGGACGGCATTGTTTTCTACGAGGTGATCATCGCCGATGAGGTTGTTGCCGGAGGCATCACGCGTGTCGCCGTGAATGCTGTTGATGGCACGATCATCAAGAGTGGTAAAGAACTCCCGCGCAAACGCAGTCCGCAAAACTAACTTCAATTCCGCTCTCGATTGGTGGGTCTCTGTGGGAAGCCACAGAGACCCACACGTTAAGTCCTCTGTTTACACATTCCAGCCCCTTTCTGTAGACTGGCTTGCCAGTTCGAAATCCTCAGCGTCCGTAGGAGAAATTGACAAATGTTTTCCCCCCGCAATGCCCAGATCATTGCTTTACTACTCGTTCTTTCTTTCTTAATCGCCACGCCATCGTTAACTCGAGCGCAGTCTCCGGCCAAAGCTCCCGAGACAGGTAAAGGAAAACCCGCCGACGACAAGCAAAAACGCGATTATTCGCAGGAAGCCGTAGTCGTCGAACAGTTGAGCACGGGTTATCGCTTTGAACGCGACGGCACGGGTCGGCGCGAGTTGAGCCTGCGCGTCAAGGTGCAGAGCGATGCGGGTGTCGAAAGGTTTGGTCAACTGATCTTCGGTTATAGCTCGGGCAACGAAAAGCTCGACATGGATTTTGTGCGCGTGCGTAAAGCGGACGGCACCGTCGTCAATGCCGCCACTACCGACATTCAGGATCTGACTGCGCCGATCGCTCGCGAAGCACCCATCTACACCGACTCGCGACAAAAACACATCACTGTTCCCGGTTTGCGTCCGGGCGACGTGCTCGAATATCACCTTGTTTGGACCATCCATACCGCGCTCGCGAAGGACCATTTCTGGGTCGAACACGATTTCGTCAAGAGGAGCCTGATCGTTCTCGACGATCAGTTAACCGTTAACATCCCCGCGGAGAGCAAAGTCAAACTAAAGACTGAGCCCGGATTCGACGCGACGATCAAGGAACAGGACGGCCGGCGCATCTATGCGTGGAAGCACGCGCACCTCAAGACCGCCAGCGAGGAAGAGGAAGAGCGAAAGAAAAAAGAGGAAGCTGAAGAAGCTGACGAAGAGGAAGAGAAGGAAGACGACGACGAGGTTCGTCCCGACGTGCAGCTAACGACTTTCCAAAGCTGGGACGAGGTCGGGAAGTGGTACGCCGATTTGCAAAAGGATCGCGTCGTTCCCGACGAGAAGATCAAAGTCAAAGCCGAGGAGATCATTAAAGGACGGACCAGCGAGAAAGATAAGGCGCAGGCGTTGTATGAATACGTCGCGAAAAACTTCCGTTACGTCAGTCTTTCACTGGGCCAGGGCCGGTATCAACCACACGCAGCCACCGACGTGATGGTTAACCAGTACGGCGACTGCAAAGACAAACACACACTGCTCGCTTCAATGCTCGCGGCGACAGGACTGCGCGCGTATCCCGTGTTGATGAACTCCGCGCGCAAGATCGACGTCGATATGCCTTCGCCCGGACAGTTCGATCACGTCATCAGCGCGATTCCTTTGGGCAACGAAACGCTTTGGGCTGACACGACTTCGGAAATCGCGCCGGTTGGGCTGTTGTCGCCACGGCTGCGTAACAAGAAAGCGTTGATGATTCCGACGAGTGGTCCGGCGCGTTTGGAAACGACACCGGCGGAACCGCCGTTTCTCTCGTCTGAAGTCGTGAGCGTGGAAGGCACGGTAGACGATCTCGGCAAGATCACCGCGAAAGCGAAACTCGTTTTGCATGGCGACGCGGAGATGTTCATGCGTTACATGTTTCGCCGCACGCCGAAGAGTAATTGGAAGGCGCTTGGTTTTTATCTCGGTATGGCGAGTGGGGTTCACGGCGAAGTTACCGATATCAGCACTAGCGATTCGTCCGATCTGACAAAACCGTTTGAGATCGAATTTAACGTTACGAAGAGCGACTTTCTCGACTGGTCGAGCAAGAAGGTCAAGGTCGAGTTGCCGTTTCCTCCGTTTCGCTTGCAGCAGTTTGGCGGGCGCAGGGCCGCGAGCAAAAAGCCACTCGAACTCGGACCGCCGATCGACATTTCTTACTCGCTGAAAATCACGTTGCCGAGCAAGTATCAGGCGCGACTGCCTCTTCCTTTGAAGGTCGCGAGAGATTATGGTGAGTATGCGGCGACTTACAAACTCGAAGGACAAACACTGATCGGCACGCGCACGCTTCGCTTGCGACAGCGCGAAATACCTGCGGAACGTTTGCAGGACTATCAGGCGTTCACTGCCGCGGCGCGTTCCGATGCGGCGCAGACGCTCGCACTTGAAACTGACGTTGCCGGCACGCCTGCGATACCCGATTCAGCGAAGACCGAAGACCTGATCCAGGCAGCGCAAGCGGCTTCCGGAAACCGAAATTTTGTCGTCGCCGAACAACTGCTGCGACGCGTGTTGGAGAAGGAACCGAAACACAAGACCATTCGCCGCACGCTCGGTTTCGTGCTCGCGGAGCAACGCAAGTACAAAGACGCGGTTGACGTTCTGCAAGAGCAGGTGAAGATCAATCCGTACGAAGATTACGCTTACAACCTGCTCGGGCGTGTTTACTGGCGGCAGCAGGACTACGCAAACGCCGAACAGTCGTTTCGCAAACAGATTGAAGTAACGCCGTTGGACCAGTATGCACACGCGAACCTGGGCCAGATGCTGGTTGAGTGGCGCAAGTACAAGGAGGCAGTGCCCGAACTCGAGCAGGCCATCTCGCTCACGCCGGAAGAAGAGTTGCTGCATGTGAGTCTGGGCCGCGCTTATTTGAACCTCGGCGAAAACGAGAAGTCGATCAAGGCTTTTGAAGAGGCGCTCAAGCTCGATCGCAGTCCGTTGGTGTTGAACGACATTGCTTACTACTTGGCAGTGGAGGGCGTGCAGCTCGACAAGGCGGTGCAATACGCGGAGTCGGCGGTGGCGTCGATGGCGAACAGTTTGCGCAATGTTGAGGTAGGCAATCTGACGATGGACGATCTGCGCAACGTTTCGTCGCTGGCTGCTTATTGGGACACGTTGGGTTGGGTTTACTTCCGCAAGGGCGATCTCGACGCGGCGGAGAAATATCTCAAAGCTGCGTGGCTGCTTCAGCAGCATAGTGAAGTGGGCCATCACGTGGGCGCTGTTGCCGAGAAACGCGGCAACAAGCAGGAAGCGATTCGTTTGTACGCGCAGGGTGCGGTGGCGGATTATGTCAGGCCCGAGGCGCGTGAGAGTCTGTTGAAGTTAACGACGCAGGATTCCGTGGAAAAGTTGTTGGAGACAGCGCGAAAAGAATTGCCGTCGTATAACAAGTTCGACTTGGGCCAGCTCGTGCCAAATCTGAAAGAGCCGGCTGAGGCGGAGTTTTTCGTCGTGATCGCGCCGGATGCCTCGCGCAACGCGCAGGTGGTTGATGTGAAGTTCATCAAAGGCGCGGATAGTTTGAAGGGATTCGCGTCGCAGTTGAAGTCGGTGAAGTATTCTTTAGTCTTCCCCGACGCGTCACCGACAAAGATCGTCCGTCGCGGCGCGCTGATCTGCTTACCCAAACCCGGGCCGTGCACCTTCACACTCGTGAGCCCCGATTTGATCACGTCAGTCGACTAGACAGGATTACAGGACAAACAGGATTTCAATCCTGTGGGTCCTGCAAATCATGTCAAACTACGCGGCGACGTCGACGAGGGCTTCTTTGCCGAGTGTTTGCATCAGGTTGGCGAAGCCGTCGAGATCGAGGGACTGCGGGCCATCCGAGAGCGCGCGTTCGGGGCACGGATGGACTTCGATTATTAATCCGTCCGCACCCGCGGCTACCGCCGCTTTCGACATTGGTGCGATCAAACTCCTCATGCCCGTGCCGTGTGACGGATCGGCGAGCACCGGCAGATGCGACAACTCTTTCACCAGCGCAACAGCCGCAAGGTCCAACGTGTTTCGCGTTGCGGTCTCAAACGTCTTGATGCCACGCTCGCACAGAATCACGTTCGCATTTCCGCCCGACAACAAATACTCCGCCGCTAACAACCATTCTTTCACCGTCGCCGACGGCCCACGCTTCAACAGGATCGGCTTCGACACCGGCGCCAACTTCCGCAGCAGTGAAAAGTTCTGCATGTTGCGTGCGCCAACCTGCAACACGTCCGCATACTCCGCGACGATCTCAACGTCCGTCTCGCTCATCACTTCAGTAACGATTGGCAATCCCGTTTCACGGCTCGCCTGTTTCAAAAAACGCAACGCCTCCACACCTAACCCCTGAAAGTCGTACGGCGAAGTGCGCGGCTTGTAAGCTCCGCCACGCAACATGTCGGCGCCCGCCGCCTTCACCGCATGCGCTGTCTCCATCAGTTGAGCTTCCGACTCAACCGAGCATGGACCAGCGATAACAACGAGTTCGTCGCCGCCGACCTTCACGCCGCGCACGTCAACTACGGTGCGCCTCTGCCGCAACTGACGGCTGACAAGCTTGAACGGATGCGAGATCTGAATGATCTCCGCAACGCCGGGTGCGGCGCGTAGTGCCTCGACCTCCGAACGCCGATTGCTATTACCGACGGCGCCAATGACAGTACGTTCTTCACCGTGAATCACGTGTGCTTGAAAACCGCACTCGCGAATGCGATCGATTACGTGGTTGATTTCTTCAGGGGTGGCCGTGCTGGCCATGTTGACGATCATGATTCTTTGCCTTTCATTCCTAGTAAAACAAAGCGGGTAAAGTTTTCGGACGTATCCTGAATTGATTCGCGAACGATCGATGCGCCGTAGAGTTGAGCCGCGCGTCGTCCGGCGATTGCCGCGCGCGTTGCGTCACCGCGACGGATTACTTCGGCCACGCTGCCGGCGGTGTCGTCTGCGCCGATGGGTTTGAGCCGGGGATGTTCTGCGAAAAAGCGTTTGCACTGTGCGAGCGCAACCGGATGCGATTGCACAGTTTCAATGTTGGTTAAGGTTGCGTCCGGACAACCGATGAGATGTTGTTCGATCTGAATCTCCACTTCGTCGAGCGCAAGCAGCGAACTGCGTCGCAACAGATCGAGTGAAGCGTGAACCGGGCCGGCGATACTGTTCGCAACGGGCGCGAGAACATAGTCTGCCTCGCCATTCTCAACGCTGCGAAACAGCGTTTCAAAAGTGCATTGCGGCACGAGTTCGATATCCGGTCCGAGCAGTTTCAGCGCAGCCTCTTCGCTGAACGCCCCGCGTTCGCCTTGAAATGCCACTCGTGGTTTGTAAGCCGTTGAACTCACGAGATCCGTCTACTCCTCATGAACTCGCCGGCCGGCGCGACGTCTGACTGGATTCTGCGGGATTCGCGAATGATGCGCCGGAAGAGTTTGTAGACTGCGCGCTCGTCGAGCGGGCCGTTGTTGAGGTGCCGCAAACGCGTCAACACGTACTCTTCGCGATCGGGATCGCAAAACGGCAGGTGTTGCGCCTTTTTCAACGCGCCGACTTTGAGCGCGAGACGCGCCCTGACGTTCAAAAGCCGCAGTAATTCAGCGTCGATCTCGTCGATCTCCTTGCGCCAGTGTTCTATGTCCATCATGACAACTCCGTCTGTGGAAACAAAAAAAACCAGCCGCGACTTTTTCAGGAATCGCGGCTGGCTCGTTGAAGGTGTTGTGCTTTGTTTCTTAGGTTCTCAGCACATCTCTTTCGCACATCGCCGGTCCGCTCTCCCCGTAAAAGAAGGAGCGGAACGTAAAGGCGAAGTAGAAAAATGTGCGAGAGTTACGCATGACGAAGGCTAATATAGGCGCTCGTGAAAAACCATGTCAAGAATTTTGTGTTGGACAGGATTACAGAATTAACAAGAGCTTGCCGGTCGTCCGCCGGCCTTCGAGGTCGCGATGCGCTTGTGGAGCTTCTACAAGCGGGTACGCTTTGTGAATGCGCAGTTTCAATTCTCCGGTAGCGATCCAGCCGAGGACGTCGCCCGCACGCCATTCGAGGTCTTCGCGTGTCGCAATGTAGTTGACCAACGTCGGCCGCGTGACGAAGAGCGATCCCTTCTGCGAAAGCTTGATCAGATCGAACGGCGGCACTGCGCCACTCGATCCACCAAACAGCACCATGTATCCGCGCGGTACGAGCACGTTGAGACCTTTTTCAAACGTCGCTTTGCCCACGCCGTCGTAAACAACGTTCACGCCTTTGCCATCAGTTAGCCGGCGCGTTTCAGTTTCGAAATCTGTTTCCGTGTAGACGATGCATTCATCAGCGCCCGCATCGCGTGCGAGTTGCGCCTTCTCCCCGGTGCCCGCGGTTCCGATCACGCGTGCGCCGATCTTCTTCGCCATTTGGACCAGCAACAATCCGACGCCCCCCGCAGCAGCGTGAATCAGCGCGGTCTCGCCGGCTTGCAGTTTGTAGGTGCTGTGCAGAAGGTAATGCGCCGTCATGCCCTGAAGCATTGCCGACGCGGCGTGCTCGAAATCCAAACCGTCGGGAATCTTTACGAGTCGACTCTCGGGCACCGCGGCATACTCCGCGTAACTTCCGAGCGCGCCCGTGTACGCAACGCGATCGCCAGGCTTGAACGTCTTCACTTCGCTGCCGACTTCAGTCACCACACCCGCGCCTTCCTGTCCGTTTATGAATGGAACCTGCGTCGGGTAACGACCCTCGCGAAAGTAAACGTCGATGAAGTTCACACCGGCGGCTTTGATCTGCACGAGAGCTTCGTTTGGCTTCGGTTTCGGTTCCGGCACATCGACCAGAGCGAGCACTTCGGGCCCGCCCGTTTGGGAGACTTGAATGGCTTTCATGTGCCACAGATTAACACGGACTACACGGATGAATGTCAGTGGTTTCCGTGTTAATCTGTGGCGCCATGAAAAGAAAATTCCCGCTTTTACTCGCCATTCTGTTCGTCTGTGCGCAGCTAGCTGTGGCCCAGATTAAAATTCCGTATGAGACCTACAAACTTCCAAACGGTCTCACGGTGATCATGTCGATCGATCGCACCACGCCCACGGTCGCGGTCAATATCTGGTATCACGTCGGTTCAAAGAATGAGGCGCCCGGCCGCACCGGCTTCGCGCACCTGTTCGAACACGTGATGTTCACCGGTTCCGGTCACGTGCCGTACGGACTGCACGACAAACTCACGGAAGGCGTCGGCGGCGGCAACAACGGCTCGACCACTAATGACCGCACCAATTATTACGAGACCATTCCGTCCAACTATCTCGAAACCGCGTTGTGGCTCGAGTCCGATCGCATGGGTTACCTGCTCGACACACTCGACATCGCAAAGCTCAACGCGCAACGCGACGTCGTTAAGAACGAGCGGCGCCAGAGTTACGACAACCAACCTTACGGGCGCGTGAGCGAGATCTTTTCCGCGGCGATGTATCCGAAAGGCCATCCGTATTCGTGGCCGGTGATCGGTTCGATGACGGATTTGAGTGCGGCTGCGGAAGAGGATGTCAAAGCGTTTTTCCGGCTTTACTACGCGCCGAACAATGCGACGCTCGCGATCGTCGGTGACTTCGATCCGGCACAAGCTAAAACCTGGGTGCAGAAGTATTTCGGCGATTTGAAAAAGGGTGAACCGGTCACGCGGCCTTCGGTCGCGCCCGCGAAGCTCGAGGCGAGCAAGCGTCTCGTTTACGAAGATCGCGTGCAGGTGCCGCGGCTTTACATTCAGTGGCCCACGGTCGGTGTTAAGAATGCCGACGACACGCCGCTCTCGGTGATGAGTTCGATACTTTCCGGTTCGCGCACCGCGCGACTCACAAAAGCGCTCGTCTACGATTCGCAGTTGGCTTCGAACGTGTTTGCGTTTCAAAACTCAGCCGAAGACGTGGGCGTGTTTCAGGTCGTAGTGGTGCCACGGCCGGAGCACACGTTGACTGAATTGGAAGCGGCAGTCGATCAAGTGATTCAGAAGTTCATCGCGGAAGGTCCAACGGCGGAGGAGTTGCAGAAAGCGAAGAGCGGTCTGGAACTCGGCTTCCTGCGCGGGCTGGAATCGAATCTCGGCAAAGCAAATCAACTGTTGGACGGCGCTGTGTTTTATGGCAATCCCGGGCAGTTCAGCATCGATTATCAAAAGACGCTGGCGGTGACGGCGGCAGATGTGAAGCGTGTCTCGGCGTCGTACTTGTCGCGATCGCGCATCGTGTTAAGTGTGGTGCCGAAAGGGAAAAAGGATCAGGCTTCGAAAGCTGCCGAAAGCGAGACCGTAACGATGCTGACGAAACAGAGCCGCGGAGGTAGATCATGAGACAACAAAAACGACTGCTTGCGTTTCGCGCTGCCCTGGTAATCGCGGCAATCGCGCTGGCGAACGTTGCATCGCTCGCTCAGCAGACACTCGATCGCACCAAGGCCCCGACGCCGGGAACGATACCCGTGTTGCATGTGCCAACGTGGACCAAAACGCAACTCGCGAACGGCGCTACGTTGATCGTTTCTGAAAGACATAGTCTGCCGCTGGTGTCCTTTTCGATCACGTTTCTCGGCGGCGCGAACCAGTTTGAACCCGACAACCGTCGCGGGGTCGCTTCGATGACGACGTCGATGTTGACCGAAGGCACGAAGACACGCACCGGCGATCAGCTTTCGGACGCGCTGCAACTGCTCGGTACTAACGTCAGTGCGGGCGTAGGTTCGGAAGAGGGATCGGTCAGTTTCGTTTCCACCACGAAAAACTTCGACGCCGTGTTGGCGATCATGTCAGACATGATGCTCAATTCGACGTTTCCCGCGGATGCGCTCGATCGGTTACGCGCACGCACGCTCGTAAACCTGACGCAGGCGAAGGATCAGCCGGTGGTCATTGGCGCGCAGGTGTTCTCGCGGATTCTTTACGGCGATGCACATCCTTACGGTCAACGCCCGACTGAAACCTCGGTCAAAGCGATCACGCGCGATGATGTCGTTGCATTTCAGAAGGCTTATTTCCAACCCGGTCGAGCAATCGTCACGGTGGTCGGCGATGTCAAACCAGCGCAAGTCAAAGCTTCAGTGGAAAAGGCTTTGGCGGGATGGACCAAGGGCGGTGATAAACCATCGTTTGATTATCCCAAGTTGCCCGAACTGCAACCGGCGAAGATTTATCTCATCGACAAACCGGGCGCCGCGCAATCGGTCGTGAACATCGGTTTGCCCGGGCCGCCGCGCAACACGCCCGATTACTTCGCGCTGCAAGTGCTCAACACGATTCTCGGCGGACAGTTTCAGTCGCGGCTGAATGCCAACATTCGCGAGCAGAAGGGCTATAGCTACGGCGTGAACTCGGGGTTTGGTTATGGCAAAGGACCGGGTCCGTTTCGTGCCGGTGGTTCGATCTTTTCGGCAAAGACCGACGCCGCGCTGATCGAGTTTATGAAAGAGTTGAAAGGCATCGTGGGCGAGAAGCCGATCACGGATGAAGAGATCAAGACGGCGAAGGAATCTCTCATACAGGGACTGCCGCAACGGTTTGCGTCGGTGACGGCGATCAGCGGTGCGATCACGTCGCTGGTCGTGCAGGGTTTGCCGGATGATTACTATCAGGGCTATGCGAAGAACGTTTCCGCGGTAACGAAGGAAGACTTGGCGAGAGTCGCGAAGCATTACATCGACCTGAATCACCTGGCGATCGTGATTGTTGGCGATCGGGCGTCGGTGGAAGCAGCGTTGAAGGCAACGGAGATCGCGCCGATCACGATACTGGATATCGAGGGCAATCCGGCTACACCTTAGTTGTGGTGGCATCGTAGTCGAAGACGATTCCCATCAATCGCTGCAACACGGCTTCGGGTATCAGCGAGAACAGGAATTTTACTGGAATTGTAGACTGACCGATCGTTCCGTAGTAGCGGGAGTATTTTGTGATGGCTGCCGTGCGTTTGAAACGGCAGCCTTCATATTTTCTGAGTGCTTCTTCAGTTGCGCCGTACTCTTGAAAACATCTTGCCAGGACCATCGCATCTTCCATCGCGAGACAGCCGCCCTGGCCCAGGTTTGGGGTCGTGGGATGAATTGCATCGCCTAGCAATGTCACCCGCTGGTTGCCCCATCGGAGGGTTGGTTCGCGATCTAAGGCGGCGGTCGTGAGAATTCTTTGCGGTGCGGTTTCCTCGATCAGTTGCACTGCCGGGCGGTACCAACCTTTGAATAAGTGCAACAGTTCGTGTTGTGCGTTATCGGATTGCGTATGTTGGATAGTTGAGTTCGATGACGCCCACCAGCCGACCCGTCCGCCTCCGACTGGTCCAATACCAAAGCGTTTGCCGGTACCGTGAATCTCGATTGCTGCTGCGGGTGGAGTGGAAGCCGGAGTGGCGGCAGAGATACCGCGCCAAACTGTGTAACCGCGATACGGCGGCTCGTCGACGCCGATTAATTGCGCGCGCACGTCTGAGTGAATGCCGTCAGCGCCGATCAGAAAATCGGCTTCGATCGCGTGTCCATTGGAAAACTTTGCGACGACTTTGTCGCTGTGCTGTTCGAAAGAGACGAGCGAGTGGTCCAGTTTGATCGAACTTGCGGGAAGTGCGTGCAAGAGCGTGGACTGGAGATCCGCGCGGTGCAGGGCCACTGAGCGTGGGACTGAAACCCGATTCATTAAGAAACCGCGTGAATGGAGCCAGCGAATCTCGTTAATCTCGCCAGAGTGAGCACGGATCGTATCCCCCAACCCGAGTCGCTCGAGCACGCGCAGCGCGTTGGGCCAAACGGCGATTGCCGCACCGACGTCAAGCAACACCGGCGCTTGTTCGTAAACTTCCGCTTCGAATCCGAATTCTCTGAGGGCGAGAGCGACAGTTAGACCACCAATGCCGCCACCGACAATCGCGATGCGCACCATCCGAAACAGAGTGCCACAAAGAGGCACAAAAGGCTCAAGAAAAGTTTTCCTTGTGCCGCTTGTGCTTGTGCGTTTTGTGGCTTACGAACACAGTCGCAGGTTGCCGACGCAGAAGGGCGCGGGATGCGGGAGGCCGTTGCGGATCTGTTCGGGCGTGAACCTTCGCGTGGGTACGAGATCGTAGGGAACTGCGGTAGTTGGTGAAGACGGCTCTGACACGCCTTCCGACAAAATGCGCACCTGTGCAGACGAAACGAGCGGCACCGTCATCGTGAGCTCAAACACACGCGCCATCAATTGATGACACCAAACCGGCAAAGGAAACATCAGCGGTTGCTTGTCGACGACCTCCGCCACACGCCGCACTGCTTCGCTCAGAAAAATCTCTTCCGGACCAACCAAAGCGATCGTCTGCCTTTTCAAACGCCGGTCGATCAACGACGCGCGCATTACGTGAACCAGATCTTCGACTGCCAATGGCCGCACGGTTTTCTCTTCGAAGCCGACGAGCGCGAACACAGGAAAAGTGTGAAACGCGTGGCTGAGATGGTCGAGCATGTGATCGCCGCGTCCGTAAACCACGCCCGCCTTGACGATCGTGTAGTCCAGACCAGACTCGCGCACGATCTCTTCCGCCGCCCACTTCGACTCGTGATACGGCGAATCACAGTCGGGCCGCGCGCGCAGGAAACTCATTAACAAGATCTTTTCGACTCCCGCGCGCCGTGCGGCTTCGACCGCGTTCTGCGTGCCTTCGACGTGAACGCGCTTAAAGGTTTCGCGACCGACTTCCCGATTGATGCCCGCGCAGTGTGCGACTGCCTGACAACCTGCAAATGCCGCAGTCAACTCATCCACATCATCGAGCGACGCTTTAACAATTTCCTCCCCGGTGGAGCGTCGCCCGATTCGAACCACCTCATGTCCCTCACTGCCCAGCCGCGTTGCCAAATGACTACCGATGAAACCAGTTCCACCAGTGATTGCGACTTTCATGATCCTGCTCCTAGTCAATCAGGTAATACCGAAACTCTTCCTTGAGAAATGAAAACGCCACCGGCGTCTGCCGCCAGTTGGTTAAAAGAAACGTGGCCCACAGCGCGAGATACCAAACACTCAGGTCCGACCGTATCACTTACACGAACCAGTTCGCGTCCCGGCCGCAGACGCGATCCGGTAATCAACCCGATCGCGATTCCGGGGAAGAGAGTGGCTTCGAGCAACCAACGCTGTAGCGGCGGGCTAGCAAGAAATACGAGGAAGAACCAAACGAGGGCGACAACCACTACGCCGATAAGAACGCCACAGATCCTGTCCAATGGAAACTTGAGGTGATCGCTAGTGGCCCAAATGTAGGTACCCGTTGGTACTCCGATTAAACCTCCCAAAAAGAACAGCAGCGGTAAAAATAGAACGGCCACCGGATTGCTGCGATCCGGAGCCAGAAAAATTTCGGTCAGCATTACAACAAAGTTGCCCGCTATGTAACCGACTACACCCTGCGCCATGAACGTCTTCACGTCAGGGCGATCTACGACTGGCGGCGCATACACATGCCGTTCACGAATCAATTGTTGAACCGAAGTCGACTCTGTCATCGCTGTTCCTTTTCGTCATCGTCCGGTAACGCCTCGCGAATTTCTTCCACCAAACGCAGCGCCTGCTTGCGCAACGGCCGCATGAACGGATTGCTCGCCAGGTGAATCAGTTTGTCGAGCAGATCGACGGTGTGATCGATGAGCCGATAGGTGCGGCGATGGCCACGTGACCGATCGTGAATCCAGAAGAGCACGATCCCCATTTGATAAACCCAAAGCAAATACGGCAGTTCGGCTTTTAGATCTTTCGGAATGCGCGCCTTTGTTCCTTCGAGCACTTTCGCAAACAAGGCAATGCTCTGTTCGCGCACTGGGTCAGACTCGTCAGAAAACGGATTCAACGGACTCTCAGGATGCGCCGCGGTCTTGAAGAGCACGCCCGCAAAGTGGTGATACGGCTTCGAAATGTCGATTCGCAGCCGCATCACCGCCAGCAGGCGTGCTTTCAAAGTGTCCTTGTTTTCCAGTGCCGGCAGCGACGCCGCGAGATGCTCGTCATGCAGGCGTTGATAAAACGCCTGGATCAGATACTCCTTTGAGCGAAAGTAGTAGTAGGCGTTTCCGAGCGACACGCCGGCCTTTTCGGCAATCGCGCGCATCGTGGTTTCTTCGTAACCGCGCTCGCGGAAGATGTCGAGCGCGGTCTCCAGAATTAGCGCCTTCGTCTGATCGCCCTTCTGCGTTTTCGCTGCCTTCTTTCTCTGCATTGCCGTCATGGACTATCCGATGAGACCAGCAACTCTGCTGATCTGGTATCGATTCTGTGAGATTGCCGACACCACTCGTTTCGTGGTCGGCAATAGTTCCGGACTGGCGAGCCGGTACGACCACTCGCGATAACGAGCCAGTGACCACAGCACCATCAGCCACGCCTTCGGTCCGAAATAAACAGCGCCGTCGGGGCTAATCACCGTCAGGTCTTGCTTGGTCACATCGTGGTCGAGAACAGGGAAGCGTTTGCGCGCTTCCTCCGACGCGCAGGGCACAAAGTTGAGCTCAACCAGTTTCGCCTGTTCGTTGAGCCACTCGTGCGAGCGGCGGCACAGGCCACATTCCGGGTCGTAAAGCACGGTTAAGGCAAACATCGCGTTCACGCCTCCTGCTTCACGGCAGTGAATGCGTCAGGTCCGACGGGCGGATGATTGTGGATGACGCTGCGCCGGCGCATGCGGCTGAAGACGAACAGGTTGAAGAAATGCATGCCGCCGAGGACGATCAGCACCATGCCAATCTTGACCGAGAGAGCCTCGATGCCTTCCTGCGCGCTGTTGATTGCGTAGCCGAGCTTCAGGGCCATCGTGACGTACCCCATGTTAATCAGGTAGAACCCGACCACGAGCAGGTGATTGACGGAATCCGCGAGCGCTTCGTTGCCGTGGAAGACGTCGACCAGGAAGATACGGCCGTTTTTGTGGAGCGTGTGGGCAACCCAGACAGTCAGGGCGATACTGATCGCCAGGTAAACCAGGTAGGTGCTTACTACGATATTCATGGTCAGCCTCCTTAGCTGAATTTGAACACGTTCAACTAGTCGCAGCCTACGCCTGTTGTGGAGGGGTGTCAAGAACTTTTTTAAACGGGTTCAAAATGCTATCGGAGCGCGGGCGGC
>DATNJO010000302.1:0-6547 GCA_035603895.1 Pyrinomonadaceae bacterium | reverse complement strand
CTCCCGATCGGCATCACTCAAACGACCCTGATTATTCGCGTCAAACCACGCCGCGCCATCGCGGATCATCTGGGCACCGACGTCGGTTTTGTCGAGCATGACACGTCCGACGAGACTGCCGTCCGGAGCGATGCCCGAGTATTCAATCAAAACAGACTTGTCGTAAACGAGATCCGAAAGATGCGTCCTCGCGACGTGGCCAAAAGCCTGACCCGCTTCCGGCGCATCGATCGCGAGCAGTTTGATGCGAACGGGTCGATTGAGATTGAAGACAGTGATGACGTCGCCATCGTTGACTTCGATAACGCGTCCAAACAGGGTGGATGCTTTTACACTGGTAGAAAGAAAAAGGAGAAGGCCGAGAACAAAGAAACGTTTCATGGTCCATTAGCTCCAATAATGACTCCCGCAAAGGCGCAAAGACGCAAAGAAACGACTAAGGGTTTTCTTTGCGTCTTTGCGCCTTTGCGGGAGATATGGTCTTAAACAGCGAACTCCTTCGCCAATTTCAATTCGGCTTTCCGCAATTCGAAACGGCCGCGGCCCAAATTCCCTTCCGAGCTTAACGCCAACACGACGAAGTAATCCTTACTCAACAGCCGCATCAGCATCACCGCGCCTTCGAGCGACACAACCAGCTCGCGCAAAGCGCCCAGTCCAGTGTCGGTGCCAGCTCGCTGCGCGCTGCGCACGAGCGAGGTAAACTCCGCGGCAGCAACATCGAGATTCAATTCCGCACCGGCCTGGCCGAGGACCTTTTCGACCGCGATTCCGTCTGTTCCCATTATGAGCGCACCGAGGCTGCCCTCGGTGCGTTCGATAATGGACTCAAGCATCTCCTTGAACATGTTGGCCTCCAATTACGGACGTTGTCCGGTCAACGTACCAGGCCGCGCTGTGTTAGTGCCGCTGGGACTGCTGACGGTGGGAGCACTCAGCAACAGTTGCGGCTGAGTTGATGGTGTCGTTTGAGGCTGTGACTGTTGCAACTGCGTCGGAGTCGGCGTATTGCTCGGCGGGTTTCCAAGTGGAACCGGCTGAGGAATCGTCGTCGTCCGTTGTTTGCCCTCGCCGACCGCGCTGGTCGTCGGACGTCCCTGATAGTCCGGACGATAGATGTGCGGCGTGATGAAGAAGAGGATCTCGCTGTTTTGACGCGTGGTCAGTTTGCGTTTGAAGAGATTGCCAACGATTGGAATCGAAGCGAGTCCGGGAGTGCGCTGTTGGACTTCACCTTCGTTGTCCGCGAGCACGCCACCCATAACCGTGGTGCCGCCATCCGGAACTAGCACTTCCGACTGCATACGCTGTGTGTCGATACCCGGCACACCGCCGACGGCGATACCGGTGTTGATGGTGTTGTTTTCGATCGTGACGCGCAACACGACGGTGCCCGCATCCGTGATCTGCGGCGTGATTGAAAGACGCAGCGGAACCGAGACGAACGTCGTGGTCACAACCGCAGTGCCACTCGCGTTCTGTGTTGTTTGCACTGGAATCTGCGAACCACTTTCGATCTGCGCGGGACGGTTGTTCAAAGCGGTAACGCGCGGAGTCGCGACCGTTTTCGCCTGACCACGTGATTCTGCGAGTGAAAGCATGGCACTGATCTGACCGGTGCCAAGCAGTCCGGTGGTCAAACCGATGACGGTGTTTGCCGCAGCTGCTGCGAGCGATGGGAGCGGTTGATTGGTACCGTCCAAGCCACCGAAGACACCGAACGGATTCGGACCTGTTTTCACAGTGTTGTTGGTACCGCCGCCACCGCCACCGCCGCCGCCACCACCGCCACCATCACCGTTGCTACCACTGGTAGACGGCAACGTGGTGAAGCTGCCCAAACCACCGCGAGTCATATTCGCAATACCCAGTGAAAGCTGTGCGCCGAGGTCGCGGCTGAAATTGCGTTGTGCGATGACGATACGTGTTTCGATCTCAACCTGCGGTTCCGGCTGGTCCAGAATCGCGACCAACTGCCGGACCGCATCGATGTTTTCTTTAACGTCGGTAATGATCAGCGTGTTGCTGCGGCCGTCGACTTCGATCGAACCACGACGCGAAAGTCTGCGCGAGATGATCGGAAGCAGACCCTGATCGCCGCTGCCACCGGTCGCATCGCCACCGGCGCCACCGCTGAAACTGAGATTGGTCGCGCCGCCGGAGAACGCGCCGGTCGAACCGGCTGCCTGGGCCAACGTACCCGAAGCGCGCGCGTAATTGAGCCTGATAAATTCCGTCACGAGCGGCGAAGCGTCCAACCGCGAGTCGTTAATCACCTTCTGCGTCTCTGCTTCTTTGGCCAGAACGTCAGTAGTGGCAACGCGAAGAATGTTGCCATTGACTTCAATCCCCAACCGGTTCGCTTTGAGCACAGCGTCGAGCGCAACATTCCACGGCACATCCTGCACGTTCACCGTTACCGGGACTGCGCTGACCGAGGCATCGATCACGAAGTTCACTCCGTATTGCTCGGTGATGTAGTTGAGGATGTCGCGGACGTCGGCATTGACAACATTCAGGTTTATCGGTTCACCGATGAATCCCGGCTGTCCGTACTGCCGACCTTGCTCCGGTTGTTTGTTGTCGAGAGCGCGCGCGAGACCCGCAGGTGGCGTGGGCGCCGGCGCCGCAGCAGCAGTCTGCTGAGTTGAATTCTGCTGGACGGCACGAACGGCGTCTGAAGACTTGGGGGCAGCCAACGCACTTGTCGAAACGCTGACAAGCAGCAGGACGAGCGTGGTCCAGATGGCTGATCTGACTCGAGGCTGATAAGACATCATTCCCTCCTTAGGGAGATTTCAGAAACTTGCCGCCCGCGCACTACGCTCGATTGCCGGGGCAACTAAAGCGCGCGCCGCACTGAACTCGGCCAGTTCTGGTTTGTCAAAAGAACGCTGGTCTTGCGGATGCCAGCGCGGTAAGGATCCGGTTCACAACTCGAACCAGAAAGTTAGGGCTTCGCGGCCGCGACCGACCCGCCGGGCACAGGCACTGAATTCACCGGGGTTGGTTGTCGCAATGGTTTGTACTCGACCGTTCTTTCGCGACGGCCATCGGTGAACACAGTTTCACGACGGAACACCAGGCGATTGTCTTCGATTGCGACGAGTTGGCCGTCGTAGAAGGGTTCGCCCGGATAGATCACGTAGGAAAGTTTGATGGGTATTGCTTCGACGATCGCGGCATATCCACGCGGCGAGCGCGAGATTCCGATCACCTGAATCTCGTTGAGCAATAAAGCAGTGGTGGGCTTGGGCGCGGGCATGCGCGCGCTCATCGCGGCGGCTTTCTGCGCCTTGTATTTACTGATCCGTTCCTGAATCGAATCAATCGGCGAAAGATTCAAACTCCGCTTAGCCGTAGGCTTCGGCGGTTCGTATTTTTTGAACGGATCGCGACCGGAGGAACCGCGTTTCGCCGCCGGCTTTACCGGTTGCTGTTCCTGGGCCATCGTGGTGACGACGATACCGCTCGTTAGCAACATCGCTGCGCCCAGTAATGAAACCGTCAACCGTAGTCTCGCAATTTTCTTTTCGTGGCTCATGATGATTCTCTTAAGAAGCTATTTTGCGGGTTGAGGAGCAGCAGGGGCGGCGCCGCCGGCCGCGCCTTTAGCATTCGCAGCGGGCTGCGGCTGGTTCTGTAAGCGTTCGGAAGTAACGTAATAAGCAGTCAGATCGAAACGCGCGTCGACTGTCTTCGTTAACGACTGCTTCTCGAGTTGCTTCAGTTCGAAATTGGTGATCGAAACGATGCGTTGATAGTGGGCCAACTGTTCGAAGAACGCGCGCAGACCGGCAAAGCTGCTGACGACATTGACTTCGATCTTCTTGCCGCTGTAGTTGTCCTGTTGCACGTCTTCCTTCGGATTGAACCGGCTCAGCACCAGGCCATTGCCGCGCGCACGATCCTGAATTCCCTGCAAGACCATTGTCAGTTCACGCTGTTCCGGAAGCAGGGCTTTCAGCTCCGCAAACTCTTCCTCGCGCGCCTTATAAGTCGCCTTGAAGTTGTTCAGGTTCTGCGAAACGATCTGCGCCTGGGCGTTTAGTGGGCGCAATTTCTCGATCTCGGCCGTCATGGTTGCCGTTTCTTTGCGCGTGCCACTGGTAACGAAATACCAAAAACCGGCGTACAGCAGGCCGCCGACCATCAGGAAGACGACGAGTCGCAGGTACCAGGGAAGGCTTGGAAGCTTGCCTAATTTCATCTTATTGATCCTTTGGTTTCAGTAGGTCTCCGCACGCAGTTGAAACTTACTTCTTCATCGCGACCTGTTGCGCTGAGGCCGGAGCGGGCTGTTGTGACTGTGCTTTGGGGATCTCAAACTTTGCCTTGACCGTAAACACAACCACTTCCGGCTTCACGACGTTCTCATCGTCAGTTTGTTTCGCACCCGACGCAGCGCCATCCTTCGTCGTTTCCTTGGCAACCTCTCGTTGCGTCTCGATGTTTAGGTTGCTGAACAATCCGCCGGAGAATTCCAGACTCTGACCAAACTTCGTCACTGCATACTCGTTGGGCGACTCGCCCTTAATAGTGATTTCGCCTTCCTTCTGTTCGATCGCCGTCAAATAAAGACCGGGAACAGCATCGAAGCGCGCTTTGATTTCCTGAAGCACCGCGCTCGGTCCCTGCTGCGACTCACGAAGTTTCTTGATGGCATCGATTCGCGCTTTGATCTCCTCGCTCTTCTTCTCGAGTTCCTTCTGCTCTTTCTGCACGGCGAGCATCTGCGCGTTGATCCGCTTCTGGTTGTCGAGTTCTTTCTGCGCCGCGGTATAGGCCATGTTTGAGCTCACGTAATCGTAGCCCATCGCGAGGGCCATCAAACCAAACACCGTCAACGCGAGCAGTAACGTCTGAAAACGCGGGCTCGCGACTTTGTCTTCAACCGCGGCGACGCCTTGTGGCCGGTCCGTAACTGACTCGAGCAGGTTTACCTTGATCATGCTTCCACTCCTCTCAGCGCGAGACCGACAGCTACTGCCATCTCGGGCACGATCTCTCGCATGTAGTCAGGATCAAACTTTCTCGAATCAACCTCGATCTGCCGGAAGGGATCGAAAACCTCAACCGGGATCTCAAAC
Organism: Pyrinomonadaceae bacterium; assembly: GCA_035603895.1. Taxonomy (GTDB): domain Bacteria; phylum Acidobacteriota; class Blastocatellia; order Pyrinomonadales; family Pyrinomonadaceae; genus PSRF01. The sequence goes on along the minus strand of DATNJO010000302.1, from coordinate 1,457 downwards.
TTCCGCGCCAGAAAATCAGCGAGACCCGGAAGCTTTGACCCACCGCCGGCAAGTAAGATTTTCTGTATGGTCGCTTCGTCCTGGGCCGTAGCGCGGTAAAAGTCGACGGTTTTCTTGACTTCGAGCGCGAGCGCTTCCGAAACCGTTTCGATGATTGGCTGAATCGGACGAGGTTCGGTGCCTTCGGGCAACGCCATACCACGTTTCACGCCTTCAGCCTGCTCGTAACTGAGACCGAGTTCTCGTTGCAGCAAACTGGTGTACTGGCTGCCGCCAACTGAAGCATCGCGCGCGAAGACCGAACGCGTGCCGTTCAGGATGTTGATATTCATCGTGGCCGCGCCGATATTCAGCAGCGCCACGATCTCGCCGGGACGGGGCCGGTAGTTGACTTCGTAGCAGTTCTGCAAGGCAAACGCGTCGACGTCGATGATCACCGGCTGCTTGCCGGCAAGTTGAATCGCCTGCTTCACGTTGGCGATCTTGTCGCTCTTGCAAGCGGCCATGAGCACGTGCAACGCGTCTTCAGAGCGGCTGGTCAACTCGTAGTCGAGATTCACGTCGGCGATGTCAAAAGGAATGTGCTCCTCGGCGTGCCAGCTAAACGACTCCTGCAATTCTTCCGAGCTCATGTGCGGCAACACTATGTTTTTCACAATCACTGAGTGACCACTAACGCCGGCACAAACGCGAGTGGTGCGAATCTGGTGCTCGTTGAAAATCTGCGAGATGACGTTGGAGACGTTGTTGAGCTCCATGATCTGGCCGTCAACGATGGTATCGGTCTGGAGGTTTTCGAAGCCGAGGTTCAGGAGCTGCAAGTTTGATCCCTTCTTGCTGAGCTCGACTGCTTTGACGGAACTGGAGCCGATGTCGAGACCGACGAGGTTCTTTTTGCCGGAGCCTTTTTTGAACATAGTTAGTTATTCCTCACCGCAGCAGCGCGTAGTTTGTTTTGCTGACGAAGACGGACACGGGCCTTTCGCGCGCGGAGCAGTTGTCGTTTGTGTTTCGCCGTGGCTGAAGCGTTCATTTGGATCAATTTAATGGTCCCTTTGTCGGTAAGGTTGTTGTTCATATCGGGCAGGGCTCAACACAAACGGTTGCGGAGATCAGGTAGGGCAGGAGTTGAAACTCATCGCGGGACTGACCGCTGTTGAAACCAGGTAGGCACCCAAGTCAACGACAAGCTGCTGCCGTTCGACCTGAGTGAGAGTACATTAATGGGCCAAACAGTGTCAATCCTTATTTTTCACTGTTTAACTTGTTGTGTACGAGTGGTTAAGCCTGCGTGAGTGAGGCTTCGAAGGGTGATTTCTGGAAGTTTGAGGCGTCCGTTCCAGCCTTCAATAACTCTCACCCGTCAGTAGTACCCATTCGGAGCGCGGGCGGCTCGCCCGCCGCTTCGGGCTGCGCACCGCATGGCTCCCCACTGCGGGCGAGCCGCCTGCACTCCG
>DATNJO010000301.1:0-4997 GCA_035603895.1 Pyrinomonadaceae bacterium | reverse complement strand
CGAAGCGGCCTTTTGGACGCCCGCTCGATGGAGCGGTCAGGCGCGCGCATCCGGGAGCGCAACCGCCAATAGTAGGCGACCATCGTCATGTGGAATGAGCCCGAATTTCGCATACAGACCCAGAGCGGCTGCGTTCGCGCTGTCAACTTCGACTTGAACAGACCGACACCCTCGTGCATGGCAATCCTCGAACAGCGCGTGGAGAAGTGCATGCGCGACACCCTTGCGTCGGAACGATGGCCGGACGAACAGGTCGTCAACATAACCGCTCAAACCGCCATGCTCCATGGTGTACCGAACGCTGAGCACCAAATGGCCAATGGGCTGACCGCCTGAGTGAGCCAGCCAGATGCAGCCCCAATCGGGCTCTGACAGCAAGGCGACAAATGACGTTGTCGCCCACTGTGAATCAAGTTGGTAGCCCGACTCGGCGTAGAACTCTTGCATCAGTAGCACGAGCGAGGTGACGTCCTCCGCCATCGCAGCCCGTACCGCAACCTCCGTGCTCATGCTCATAGCGCCTGACTATTTGTATCTTGATCTGGATCAAATCGGGAGGCCGGTGTTAGCCATTCGTTTACCTGTCCTGCAATTCCGTTATTGAGCATGAGATTCATCAGCGCCTGAGGAACGTTTTGTGAACAGTACGCAATTGCTAGCACCAGTCCACCAGCACTGTCAATAGCAACTCATCACACAACGTTGCCACAGTAGGGATGGCTGCCTGATCGAACTGACGAAATCGCAGATGTAAGATTATTTAGCTTGCGTGGCCTCGTAGGAACTCCCAGACCAGATCAAGGGCTGGCTTCCAGGCACTGGCGCTTTGGTGACCACGTGATAATTCATCGAAGGTTTTCTGTATGTATATGCTCCTCCGGTACACGCCACGCCTAGCGACGATACTTCTTAGCTTTCTCAATCATGAGAGACCATGGCCATCGCAGAATAGCTTACGTTTGCTAGATTCTCTTGGGTACATTTCTGCCAACCCTTGATGTGCGTGCACTTCCTAACACAGGCTTGCAAACGAAAAGGCCGCCGAAGTTAATTCCAGCGACCTTCGTCAAAATCGTGGTAGCCCATACGGGCCAATCTTCGCAACTTGCTGTTGACGCAAACGGGAGAAATGCTCAGTTTCTTGCAACAATTGACATCGATGTCAACGTCAGTCGCACTTCAAGGATTATCAAAAGACCAATCTGATCTGAGTATCCGTGAGCATAGCAGCTTCATCATTGGTCCCCATCTAAATAGATCGCCCGCAGTCGAAAACTGCGGGCGGTCTCTTTCCTAACGGCACCGACTAAAACCTAAGGACTTGTCAAAAACACATCCCAAGCCCACCGTCCTATGTGCGTGCCTTGAGCATCTTTGACCTTCGCACGGTAACGAAACTCGTTGCCATACGGGTCCATGTACTTCGATGGCTTGTAGTCAAGTTCCAGCATAAGAAGATTCAACGCCGACAGAGTGTGTAGCTCAGAGGCTTCGGAGATCCCGTTGTGGTTACTGTCTTGCCAGAGACGCAATGAGGCGAAGATGGAGTCTGCTGATGTTATCAATCCATCACTATTTCCACCGTTAACCGCTTTATCAAATTCGGCCAAAGCCAGGAAACCATTCTTTTCGTTTGATTGTGGCTGCGGTGTGAAGTTACCAAAAAGTTCAGAACCGTCATCAATCGTGCCGTTACCATTTCGGTCTAATACAAGCCAAGCGTCATCCGAACCAGATGCTGTCCATGAAATTCTTTCTCTAACTCCATTCGGCCTGAGATCAAAATCCACTCCACGATTAGCATCGGTGATACTAAAACCATTTCCTAAAACATCTATCAACACCGGGCACCCTGGGCCAACCTCTAGATCACCGCAAAAACCATCATTGCACACCAAACCACTGCAACAATCAGGATTATCGCTACAGGTTTCGCCTGCTCCCAGACACTCAGGCGCGCCACCACCGCTACCTCCGCTGCTACAGGTATGAGGGTTCTCAAACACAGTTGTTCCCGAGATCTCACAAAAAATGTCTTTTGCCACAAATATACCGTCAGGACATGTACGCGGGTCGGGTACAGCAATCTGGTTGTCCACACGAATACTAAACACACCCGCCGTCGTTCTTACAGGTTGATGAAATAAGGGCCAACAATTTGTGATTACGTTATCAAAAAAAACCTGACACTCTCGACCCAAGCGGCACTTTCCGGTACCTGTAACCGTCCAACTATCAAGATGTCCGTCAGGCCAGGAAATGTTCCAGTGACCCTTTTTTGTTAGAACACGAGTTGTCTCCATTTGATTAAGACTACACTCACCAGTAATAGTGTCATTTAAGTGTGTTCCTGTTGGTGTGCAGTCGGTACCGCCACTGATCTGCACCGTAAACAAAATGGTTATGGTGGCGAAGAATGCACGGGTGAGATTGAGTGCATAATTCATGTCAGGTTCCTATAAGAGAAAGAGGTTCTATGGGTGAAATCAGAGTTTTGCTAAAAGCTTCTGTGAGCGCTCCTTTAGCCTTATCAATGCCTGTTCCCGAGACTCACTGGGCAGCTGTTCTATAGCTTCAAGTTTGTGCTGCAGCGTTTCTCGTCCCCATTGAAGACCGTTCCTAACATGGTCCGAAAGTTTGCTGTCATTTCGGGTTGGTTGTAATTCTTTCAAGGTGATGAGTGTTTCAACTTCACCAGCATTCAGGGCAGCTTCAATATCACTCTTAATTGTTTTTAGATCCTTACGTAGCTGTCCTTGTTTTTCCAAGATCCTAAGGGTTCTAAGTACCTGAATCTTCTCACCCAACCTCACATCTTCCATTTCCTTTGCTACCTTCAAGTTTCCATCCCTGGTACCATTCTTAAGCAGGACAGTAAGAAGATAAAGAGTTGGGGGTTCACCTGTAGGTGAAGCGGATAGCGGATAACTCTTTTCAAAAGTATCTCCGGGCTCTATCCCGAAATGTACTCCTGAAAGGGCAAAATCTTCCTTTATTGTCGTATCACCAAGTTTGATTGCAAAAGCAGTTATCGTGTCTCGGTGGTTGTTTTTCAGCCTAATCCTGACTTCGTTATCGATGACTTGGGCCGTCAGTACTTCACCTCCTCTGGTTCGACTTATCACAGTAAGTTCTTGCGGCGATGCCGAAGCGCTCGGATTAAACACAACCATATAAGTTAAAAGACCGATTGCAATGAGGGCCATTAAAGGAGCAACAAATCTACGCACCATGCGAGGACTCCTTTGAAAAGGTTGAGAGACGAGGCCACGTTAGCAAGTGTCGCGGCTGACAGTTAGGTCCCTTATACATCCGCGCCTGAACCCAGTCAATACGGCTAGGAACCGACTGTCGTTAGCACATGATGTGTCCGGTCTAATTAGCAAGTGAAGTGTCCGCTTTGAGCGGCACGGGGGGTGACGTCAAGCTGTTTGTGTAAAAGCCTCGGGGGTGCGGGTTTTCAATTCCAGGTTAAAGCGATAGAAGATGGAATAGATAATTCGGTCCACACTTTTACGTTTACAAAGCAGACCATGGCCGAGTCCTTCCTCGGACCTCCACAAAACAACGCCCGATAATATTGGTGGGAAGAAAGCATCGAACTATGCATATCCTGATCTGGATAAAAATCGGGAGCTCCTGTCAATCGCGTCAGATCCCAAATCGGCAATAGCGCCGTATTCTCACGCGCCCGCGCTTGAGAGAATGCTTTTTGCGATTTACGGTTAGGCAAAGAGAAAAGGCCGCTGGAGTTAACTCTCGCGACCTTCATCAAAATCGTGGTAGCGCATACGGGACTCGAACCCGTGATCTCTGCCTTGAGAGGGCAGCGTGTTAACCAACTACACCAATGCGCCACAGAGGTTGGGATTATAGGTGCCCGGTTGGCGCAGTGGCAAGTTAGCGCGACCGGAAGCGAGTGCGGGAAACGACAACAGCCGCGAAACAGTACATTCATTGCATGAAACAGCAGGACTCACAGCCCGAATTTGCTATACTGCAACCGCTCGAGACAGCCAATCCCAGCGACCGCGATTCGACTGTAGTCTATGCCGACCTCCGGAGTTGTTCGCCACCACACCCCGCGAGAACTGACGAGATCGGTTTTATACAAGCCACACAAACCGATATTTAATCCAAGCCAACGGAGCTTGCCATGAACGTCGTTGTGTTGCGCGAAACACAACCCGGCGAGGCTCGCACGGCGCTCATGCCGGAATCCGTCAAGAAACTGATCGATTTGAAATGCACCGTGCTCGTCGAGCACGACGCGGGTCTCGCGGCCGCTCGCACTGACGAGGATTATCGCCAGGCAGGCGCTGAAATCTCGAGCGATCGAGAGGCTCTACTGGCGGCGGCCGATGTACTCGCAGTGGTGAATCGTCCGCCTGCTGAAGACTTCGCCCGACTCAAAACCAACGCCGTGGTGATCGGCTTTTTGCGCCCACTCGACGAACCGGCCGCAATCCTTCCCGCAGTCGATCGCGGCATCACAACGTTCTCAGTCGAACTCATTCCGCGAATCACGCGCGCGCAGGCGATGGATGCGCTTTCGTCAATGGCCACTGTCGCCGGTTACAAAGCGGTGCTGATCGGCGCAACGCACATTCCGCGAATGTTTCCGTTGCTGATGACTGCCGCAGGAACCGTTCCACCTGCACGCGTACTCGTGCTCGGCGCAGGTGTCGCCGGTTTGCAGGCAATCGCCACTGCACGGCGCCTCGGCGCGGTTGTCGAAGGTTACGACGTGCGCGCTGCCGCAGGCGAACAGGTGAGATCGCTCGGCGCTACTTTTCTCGAAGTGGATCTCGGCGGCATCAAGACCGAAGACGCGGGCGGTTACGCAGTCGAACTCTCCGAAGAAGCGATGAACCGCGGACGCGCGTTGATTGCCGAACACGCAAAGACTGCCGACGTCATTGTTACAACCGCACAAGTGCCTGGACGCCGCGCGCCACTCCTGATCACGGAAGAAGCAGTCAACGGTATGAAGCGCG
>DATNJO010000300.1:0-3875 GCA_035603895.1 Pyrinomonadaceae bacterium | reverse complement strand
TTGGGGAAGCGGCGGAGATGGCCGGCCGCCAAGACATTCTTGAGAAACTGCGGCCATCGCTGAAGGCGCAGATGCGTCTTTGGTGGGACGTCGTTTCGGAAGACGGCTATGGTTACAACTGGGGGCGCAGTCAGGGTGTGGTCAGTTATCTCGACACGCCCGAGATCGCAGGGTTTCTCGCGACGCACGCGGAGTTCAGGCCAGCGCCGCTTGCAGACATCGCGGCGTTGTATTACCAGGCGTGGAATTATTTGCAGCACGACTATCGCGCGGATATGCACCTGCTTTCGATCTTCGCGTTTGGCCGCGGAAATTATGCGTACATTTCTCGCGAACGTGAGTGGCAACAGACGACAGGGTTTTTTGGCAAACTGGCAAACTCACACACGCCGATCATGAACGCGCTCGAGAAAGAAGGCATCACGGCGTTTCCGATCGTGCCGACACTTCCGCCCGTGGCGCGGTTTGAGTTTTTTCGGCGCACGCCTGAACGAGTAGCGGGTGTTTGGGTAGTGCGTCAGGGAAGTTTACGTTTTGCGTTGCCGATCACGACTGGTCCGAAACCGGGGATGTCGGATTACTTGCCCGCGCCGTACGGCTTGGCTGGCTTAGCGGCACCGGTCGAACAGATCTATCCGGTGCTGACACCGCAGATCGAGCTTGAAGATGGGCGTATAGTGACGGCGACGGATGGCGCTGATGCGATCGAGCCGGCCGCTAATGGCCGCACGTTGCGTGCTCGTTGGAACAAGTGGGCTGTGATTGGTACAGTCTCGGGAAAGCTCCAGGATGTCGGCCTGACAACTGAAGTCACGTGGCGCATCGAAAACGGTGGACTGCGCCGCGATGAAAGATTGAGCGCAAAGCAGCCGGTTAAGATTCGTCGTTGGTGGTTGGCGATACCAACTTCGTACGACAGAGCCGAGCCCGAGATAGATGAAGCAACAGGGGTTCGTGTCGATCGATTCAGTTCACGGAACGGAAGGCTTTCAATCACATGTTTTGGCAATTTTTCAGTCAGAACCTCGATCGTTGCGACGGGCGACAGCGCGCTCGGTCGTGGTGTGCATGGCGCGATTCCGCTGCACGTGGTGTATGAAGCGCGGGACCTTACGGTTACGCCCGGCAAGCCGCTGAGAATGGTCGTTCTGTTACATGTGAACTAAAGGGGGATCTCAAATGGCGCAGGAAATCAGTCAGAATCCAATTACGCCGGAAACTTGTTTCGTGCCCCGCACGCATGAAGGACATGGACGCCGTACGGCGGTCGCGCCCGGGGACACGGCAGCGCGGTTTTTGCATTACGGCCGCATCACGCTTAACGGCGGGGATCCCGCGCTTGAGTTTGCCAACAACGATCATGAGACTGGTTTGATCTGTTTGAAGGGCGCTGCGAAAGTCACCGCTGATAATGAACAGTTTCGACTAGGCCAGTATGACACGGTTTACGTTCCGCGCGATTCGCAAATCAAGGTCGAAGCAGAAGCTGGTGGCTGCGATCTGGCGGAAGTCTCCGCGCCGGTTGCGCAGCGTTATCCAACGCAGTTTGTGTCGTACAAAGAAGTGCGCGAGAACCCGCGGCTGCATTTGATTGCGGGCAAGCCACCCGCGGAAAGAGATCTGAACGTACTCATCGGCGCGAACGTTCAGGCGGGACGGATCATGGCCGGCGTTACGTTTTCAACTCCCGGAAACTGGACCTCGTGGCCGCCGCACGAACACTCGAAACTACTCGAGGAAGCATACCTGTTCATCGACATGCCGGCGCCTTCGTTTGGCGTGCAGTTTGTCTACACCGATCCAAACAAACCCGAGCTCGTGCAAGTCGTGCGCGAGGGAGATTGCGTGTTGATGCCGCAGGGGTATCACCCGAATGTGGCCGCGCCCGGCGGGCAGATCAATTTTCTGTGGATGATGGCGGCGATACGCGAAGGTGAAGATCGTTTGTATGGCGTCGTAAACGTGCAACCGGAATACGCAGCGAGTGGATCGGGCCTCGAGGCTGTTAGCGACAAAAAGTAAAGGACCAGAAAATGTCTAGCACTGCCGACAACGCGAATGGGAACGGCGCCGGTCACGGCCTCGCGCAGCATTTGAATTGGTCGACGATTCCGGTGGAGCAGACGGCTGAAGGCATCGAGCGCCAGATGTTTGTGGGCTACCGCATGATGATCTGCCGCTTTCGCTTCAAACCGTTTCTGGTCACTCCCGAGCACGATCACCCGCACGAGCAGATGACGATCGTCGAGCGCGGGCGCGTGCGATTCTTCATCGAGGGGAAGGAGCGCATCGCCTCGGCGGGCGACGTTCTTCACTTCCCGTCACACTGCTGGCACGGCGCGACGATGATGGACGAAGAGGTCGTTTTGATCGACATCTTTTCGCCCTTGCGGGAAGATTTTCTGAGACAGGATTGACAAGGTTTACAAGATTAGGAAAAACTGGGCCAACCCTGTTTAAGCAATCTTGTTAATTCTGTAATCCTGTCAACGTCCTAACCAACCGCCGTCGACGACTAGCACGTGCCCGTTGACGTAATCACTTGCCGGTGACGAGAGAAACACCGCGGCGCCGGCGATGTCGCCGGGTTCGCCCCAACGACTAGCGGGGATGCGTTCCAGGATTTGGCGATTGCGAACCTCGTCAGCCTGCAACGCAGCGGTATTGGTGGTGCGCATGTAACCGGGCGCGATCGCGTTGACGTTGATCTGATGTTTGGCCCACTCGTTCGCGAGCGCTTTCGTGAGTTGCGCCACACCACCCTTCGACGCTGCGTACGCCGGCACCGTGATGCCTCCCTGAAACGAAAGCAGCGACGCGATGTTCACGATCTTTCCGCCACGCCCGCTCTCGATTATATGTTTGCCCGCGAGTTGCGAGAGACGAAACACACTCGACAGATTCACTTCCAGCACGGTGGTCCAATCTTCTTCCGAATACTCAACCGCGGGCGCGCGGCGAATCGTGCCGGCGTTGTTGATGAGTATGTCGAGACGACCAAAACGATCCAGTGTTTGTTCGACGAGATGTTTCGCTGTTTCCGACTTGCTCAAGTCGCCGATGATCGGAAAAGCAACGCCGCCTGCGCTTTCGATCTGTTCGCAGGTTGCTGCGGGTGAACGGCTGTTGCCGTGACACGCGACTTGCGCGCCTGCTTCAGCGAGCGCGATGGCGATTGCGGCGCCGAGTCCGGTTGATGCCCCGGTGACTAACGCGACGCGTTCGTGTAATTTGAATTTATCCAGGATTGAGCTCAAAGGTTTGACGATTTTAAGTCCAACAATTCTCGCAAGCAAAGTCAGAGAAGCGCTCGAGGTCATCAAGCCCGGTGACCGCGTGCTCGCGATCATTCCCGACAAGACACGCGACGACAACACCGATCTTCTTTTTCCAATCGCAACGGAGTTTCTTGCGCGGCGCAGTGTGGCGGCGTTCGACGCGCTCGTTGCCCAAGGCACTCACCCGCCGATGTCTCAGGCACAGAAACTTGCCAAAATTGGTGTGGGGATCGGCGCCACGAGTTTTGCGGGGCAACTGTTCGATCATCGTTGGAATGAACCCGAAGAACTGACGACGCTTGGTGAATTGAGTGCCGATACTGTGCGTGAACTGACCGGCGGACTGATCGAACACGCAGTTTCGGTGAGCATCAACAAGTTGCTGGCGCCGGGCGTTTACGACGTGGTTGTGGTTTTCGGTGCGACCGTGCCACACGAAGTCGCGGGCTTTGCGGGCGGCGCGAAGTATTTCTTCCCCGGTGTTGCAGGGCCGGAGTTGACGCATACGACACACTGGCTCGGCGCGCTGGCGGGCATCGAAAACATCATCGGCGAAGTCGAGACGCCCACGCGGAAACTCATCGAAGCCGCCGCGGA